>JAGCRY010000037.1 GCA_017964465.1 Bacteroidales bacterium
AGGCAACGACATCGTTGAGAAAAATAGTTTTGAAACGCTGCGCACAAACATCATCAACGGCATCCGCTTGGAGAAAAACTATCTGCGCGGCGGTCAGTCGGTATATAAACTCCACAACTTTGACCCGCGCATCAAATATACATTTGTGAACGCCTCCACCGCCCGCAAATGTCCAAACTGCGGCGCGGACATCGACCAAGCGAGCGGCGAGTGTCCTTATTGCGGCACGGCCTACAATATGGATTATGAATCCAAATCCCTCGGCGCAAAATACCACACCGACCTCGTGATGAACACCACGACTTACAAAACTGTGGCGTGGATTCTTTCGTTTGTTACGGCGTTCATTATCAGTTATATATACATCAAGACTACGGGACGCACCTTCAACGGTTGGGATATGACAAAAGTGTTGGTGGGCACGACGTTGTTTGGATTGGCGTTTTATTGCGTGTTTTATTATTTGGATTCGTTCTTCATCTTGTTGCCAATCAAGATGTACAAGGAGCGCATCAACGCCGCTCAAACGAAATTTTGGGCGCAGAATGGCAATGAAATCAATAAAGATGTATTTTTCACCAATCTCAATTACGAACTACAAAAATACTATTTTGAGGGCGATAAGACGCGCAATGTGCTTGATTTTGACTTCGTTGACTATACCACAATCACCCGCGACGGCGACATTGTTACCATCGAAATTCTTGTACGCGAGGTTTATATCACTGGCGGCAAGGTCAAATGCCGTCAGGTGTCAAAATCCATCCGCCTCAAACGTGCCGTGATAGAGCATCATTTGGAGAATGTGGGCGGCGTTGCGCTACGCTGCCGCAATTGCGGACGGTCGATGGACGCATTCCAAAGGGAATGTCCGAGCTGTGGCACACCGCACAACTATTTGCAGGAATGGTATATGATATAATAAAAAACGAAGGGTGTCGGAATCCGGCACCCTTCTGCTTTGAAATTAGGAATTAGAATTATTATCTGGTGGTTGTTATTTCAGACTATTTGAGTCCGGGCCACAAAGAAGCGTCGTCGCCGTAGATATTCGGAGCGGTGAGTACGAAGCTTGACCATTCGTGCATCTCGTAGTAGCCGCCTTTTACAACGTTCCTTTCCCACAATACTACCTGGCAACGTTTTACCTTCTGGCTCTGGAAGCCTTCTGCGATAACGTCAACATAGAATACGTCGCCGCTGCCGGTGATTGAAGTTGATTTCTTGCCGTCGGGGTCAGCCTGGAATTTGATTGTGTAAGGCTCGGTGGGAGTGAAGAAATTGGTACGCTCTGCGCCTTGGAGGAATATTGCAGCGAGGTAGGGCTGGTTTTCCTTTGCATTTGCGTTGTCATAGCGGTGGCTTACACGCTCCAAGATTGTTTTCTTGTCCAAGGGGTCGTTGATGAGCATGAAGCACTTGGTTCCGTCTTCGCGGTCGCGGTTGTAAATCTCCAACGACATGATTTGCAATGCAATGATGCCGTTGATGTGCTTGCCGAGGAAGTCCTTGTAAACGGTCTCAAACTCCCTGTAGTCGGACGGAATGTTGGAGAACGTTACGTAGTTGTAGTAGTTGCCATCGTAAACATGTACGGGGTCGTAGTTGTTGGGGTCGAAATCTTCGGAGATTGCGTAGGTGTGGTCGCCGTAGTAGTAGGTGCCGTCGGCTTTGAAGCCGTGTTCAATAGGATCGATGGTGAACGACTTGGAATCGCTGTAGAAGTACTGACCGTCGAACTTGACGTATGCACGTATTGTCCATGTGCCGTCGGTGATGCCGTCGTCGTGTACTTTCTTGACGAAATCTGCGTCATACGCGCTCTTGTATGCGGATACACAGATGTCATTTGCGGTAGGTGTCTTGCCGTCCTCTGCAACGCAGAAGCCCACTTCCTCGATAAAGCTCTTATCTACCGATTCGTAGTCGTTGATTATTGCGCCCAATTCGCATCCGTTGTAGAAAATCTGGCCAAGCATGTTGATTGAGATTGTTGTCCTGAATGCGATTACTTCGAGTTCTACCGGCTCGCTGTAAACGGTCTGTCCGTTGCTTACAACGTATGCGTAGAGATCCCAGGTTCCATTTTTGAGGGTTTCTTTGTGGAACTCTTGTGTGAAAGAGCCTTTTGCTCTATTGAATTGTGCAGAGAAGCTTGGGTCGTCTGCGGTAGGAGCCTTGCCTTTCTCGGTGACGCAGAAGCCACCACTCTTGATACTTGAGTAAACTTCATTGTCGTTGTAATTGGCGATCTCGAAGTTTGCTGAGCATCCGTCGGTGAACAGAGTCTTGATGTTCACAGTTCCGAATTCTACGTTAGCAGCGGTCTGTTCGTTCTGCTGCTGCTCGTTGTTGTTCTGCTGCTCGTTGTTGTTCTGCTGCTGATTGTTGTTGTTCTGCTGCTGATTGTTGTTGTTCTGCGGCTGTTGCTGCTGTTGGTTGTTGTTCTGCGGCTCTTCTTCTTCGTCGTCACCGCAGGAGACGAATGTGGAGCCGGCGAGCAATGCCGTTGCAAGAAGATATACGTATTTCTTCATTTTTTAATTTAAATGTTAGTTATTAATTATTTGTGATTGAATTGTTTGGATTAGATAAAAATAATGACGTCAAGCCGCAAAATCCAGTGTTTTGCAGCCAATGAAAGGTGGTCTCGAAGTTATGGAGGGTGTTTGATGATGGGGTCAATGCAGGTGTCGGAAGGGGATGTCTCAATCTCGAGGCTACGATTTACCCCCCCCGTAATGTTTATTTTACTTTTTGTAAATACTACATTAACCATATCATTTTTTATTTTATCAGGTTTAATATATATTGCCGGTATTCCGACAATCACACATCAACCTTGTTTGAATGTCTGAGTATATAGTTGGCATTTATCGTGCCGTCTGAATAAAAAACGTTAATTTTAACAAATTATTATTCATTTTATTAAATTCCAAATAAAAACAGCCGCAGAGGAAAGTTTTTCCATCGCGGCTGTTTCGTCTGTTTTTATGCTTTGCTTCAATGTTTTGGGCTACTGATTGAGCACTCTGTCGATTCTCTTGATAACATCGTCGCGATCACGGTCGGTGTCTGGAAGTGCAGCCACTTTCGTCTTTGCGGCTTCGAGATCTTCTTTTGTGCCTAATTTTTTGAGGGTATCAATGGCACTATTGCGGGCGAATGAATATGCCTGCGAGTCTGCGGCGATGTCAATGAGAAGGTTCACCCATTCGCTCTCTTTGAAGAATGGCGATTTGTCCTTCCATTCCTTGCGCCATTGGGTATATTTTGCGGGGTTATCAAAACTCATGCTTACCGCAAGCCAATTCGGAACATTCTTTGAACGAGGCTTTTTGCTCATGTAGTTGTAGCAGATGTCATGCGCCCTTTTGCATGTGTAATTGTAGTTGTACCACATTTCGAAGAGGCTTTTGTATGCCCCACTGTGCAGGTTCTCTTGTGCGGGGTCGTTGAGTATTTTTTCAAGGTCGTCGATGAACGATTCGTCGTGGAAGTCGCCGAGAGAATTCAGCACATTCTTTTGTACTGTCCATTCCGGGTCGTTGATGAGTTTGCGTGCCACATCTTTCGCAGCCTCAGAGTCTTTGTTGCGAAGTGATACAACGGACCATGCCAACTGTGAGCGGACACTTTTGTTGGGGTTGTCCACTTGGGCGAGCATGAATTTCGCCAGTTTTTCGTTCTCGCTGAACTTGTGGCCAACTGCGCTGATGCCTCTGATGATTACAAACGGCTCGGTTTCGTTTTGCAAAGCGTCAGTTATTTTGTCAACAACTTCGTTTTCGGTCCTCCAGAATTCCAGGTATTGCATTGCTTTTCCCCTGAGTTGCGGCGATTCGTTGGTGAGGAGGGAGAAGTAGAAGTCCTTTACGCCGGGGATTTGGTGGTGCTGTGTCTTGTAGTCCTTGCCAATCTTCTCGATTGCTTTGGTTACGGGATGGTGCCAGCTGATGTCGCTTGTGGTTTTTTCGATTTCAGCGTCGGCGAAGTTGAGGAATAGCTTCTTGTATTCCTCCAGTTTGATTTGCTGGCCTTTGGGCGTCTTGATGATGCTCGAGATAAGGCTGTCCGCAGTCTTGTCTGCGTCTTGCGCCTGCGCCGTCTGTGTGACGCCGCACACCATGGTCGTCATGGCTATTGCTGCCGCAAGAAAAAAGGTTTTTTTCTTCATCTTTTGTTTTTTTGCGTTTGTTGTTAATTTAGTTTAATTGTTTGCTGGCATTGTGATGCAACCAAGGTATAAACGCAAAACATTTTGAATTATTATGCAAAAACAAAGACCACGCTAATATTCCCGATAATCAGGGATTTTTTTGTAAAAAAATTGGAAGTAATATTTTTTTTAAACTCACGTTTTTATATCAATGACATTTGCGTCAGACAACAGTATAACCATAAATCTTATCGTAATGAAAAAGTTCTTATTAATTGCGGCGGCAGCCCTGATTGGGTTCAACGCCGCTAATGCGCAGTCTCCCGAGGATGTCAGCAAGACCTGGGAGAAGACCATCACAGTGCCTGAGTCGCAGGCTACAATCATCGAAAAACTCTTCACGGCGTGGGGCAAGCAGTTCCCCGGCGATTACGTGGACGCTTTCGCCGACTTCAAGAAGAAGCCGACGTGGTACACCAATGGCGAAGGCCCCTACATCATTGATTTCGCCCCGAAAAACGGCTATCTCAACATCACCGCCACCGTGCAGCTCGAACTTGCGCTTACCGCCGTGTATTGGAACCTCCCGAACGGCAACAAGCTCTTTGGCTTGACCATCAACGAGTGCCACGAGGGCGGCGAAGGTCCTGACGACGCCGAGTGCGAATTTGCGCTTGCGTTCTACGAGTACAACGCCAGCAAGGGTACTATGACTCCCCGCCCCGACCTTGTCAAGAAGGTTCTTGGACAGACCGACTACGTCAATCTTCCCAAGGAGGGACGCGACCTCGAATATTATGACAGGAAGTCGGAATCACACAAGACGATTAAGTGGACCGGCAACGGATTCTAATGGCAATTGTATGCAATATGTAGCGACGCCATAATATGACGTCGCTACGATAGAATAAAAAAATGGACGCATTTCCGTGCGTCCATTTTTTTATTTTGTCAGTTAATCCGATTATTTAAACAGCATCTGGTAAAAATCTGCCAAATAATCTCTTGCGTTCATCCAAGTATGTCCGCCGTCGGTCTCTTTGTACTTGTATTCGATGCCGCGTTTGTCGAAATATTCGCGGTGGGTCTTCACGTTGTTGTAGAGGAAGTCGTCCTTGCCGACGCCATACCAAAGAACCTTGAAGTTTTTCTTCATATTCTCTTTGGTCATCAATGATGCAAATTCCTTGTCCATTGCCTCGGGAATGAGGTATGCGCTGAACGAACCCATATTTGCAAACTTGTCGGGGTTGGAGAATGCGGCGTATTGCGACTGTCCGCCGCCGCGTGAGAATCCTGCGATGGCGCGGCTCTCGCGGTCGTTTTTGGTGCGGAAATTCTGAGCCACAAAAGGCATTATCTCATTGGTCAACACTCTTGTAAATTGCTGATACATAGGCACTGCGTCCATTGTGGCGGGGTTGGGCGTGCCGTGGAGCATATTGCCGTAGGGGAGTACGACAATCATCGGCTCAGCCTTGCCCTCGGCGATGAGGTTGTCGAGGATTGTATTGAAT
>JAGCRY010000038.1 GCA_017964465.1 Bacteroidales bacterium
ATGTCGTCGATGTCCACTATCAACTGTCCTGCTGTCGGTATTGTCATTGAGTTGTTCATGGTGTTTCCGTTTTCCGTTACATATTATTCGTGCAAATATAGTATTTTTCACACATTTAGACACATTTTTAACGAAAAATGTGTGGGGATTTGTGTTAAAAAAAGTAAAATTAACATAAAATTAACGTTGGGCGGGGGGAGGCGTTTGCATTTTATTTCATTCTTGACGTAAAAATAATTAATTTTGCGGTGTTTTTGGTAATGAAAATGTTCAATAACCTTTATTAATGCTCCATGCAATCAGACATATCGTTTGTGTTGTGGCTGCCATTATGCTGATGCTGATGCCGGATGTGGCTAATGCTCAGGATGATGGGGTGGGGGATGAAATGCTTCAGAATCATCTCGACAGTCTCCTCGCCACAATCAAGCATGACACCCACGACACCACAAGGTCTTCCATTTACAGCACGATTGCCAGGCTGACCGAGTACCCGGATTCCGCCATAAAGTATGGAAAGCTTTCCCTCAATTTATGCGAGCCGGAGGATTCAATGAAAATCGCAAGAAACTACTCTTTCATCGCGTGGGGCTATCTCAACAATGTCAACATGGATTCTGCATACTCCAATAGTCGAGAGGCTATGTCGATACTGAGACAAATGGGAGATTCGACGCTACTGCCGACTGTCTATTTGAATCTGTCTGTAATTTTCCGAAATAGGGGCATCAATGATATTGCTTTGCATTACGCCCATAACGCGCTCGACATTTGTGTCAGAAAGAAGGACACTGTTCACATGGTTCAATGCTACAATACACTTGGCGATGTTCTATATGCGAAAAATCTTTTGCAGTCGTCGGAGGAATATTATCGTCAGTCGCTGAAACTCAATACAGAAATCGGTGATATGATGGGAGTGTCGAGGTGTTTGCATTGGATTGGCGTTGTCTATTCGACCAGTCCTGATGATGAATACGATGTAGAACGTTTGAAACATGCCGTAGAGCTTTTTAAACAGTCTATCGTGATTCTCGACACCATCCAGACTGTCGATCCTTTGCGGTTATATTATAAGTATGATGCCTGTGGCGACCTTGCCGATGCCTACATCAAAATAGCACAAACGACCGGCGACCGGTGTTATGCCGACAGTTGCATTGAGAAATATATGGTGGCGGAGGAATATTTTATGGAGCGTAACGTCACGTTTGTGATTGTTGATTTCAGCCGCGTGAAAGCGCAATATCTCATGTTCATGAAAAGATACCGCGAAGCCGAAAAATATTTGCTTTCCATTGAGAAATATTTTGACGACAACGTAACTGATGCTTTTTTGCGCACGCACAGCATGTTGCTCAAGAAAGTCTATATGGCTCTCGGCGACTGGGAGAAGGCGTTCCATTATATGGAGGAGGAAGTCAAATTCACCACTAAAATCTTCAATGACAGCACCATGTCCGCATTGGCGGATTCAAAGACGGAGCAGGCGATGATTATGCAGCGGATGAAGGAGGAAAATGCTGAAAATCTCCATAGTGCCCAGAGGTCGAAGATGACGACCATAATCATTTCTCTTGTCATTGGCCTCATGCTTGCCATCGCGCTCGCCTTTACTATTTTCCGTTTCTATACGAGCAAGAAGCGGTCAAACAGTGAATTGAAATACCAGAAAGACAAACTTTTATATAGCATAAACTACGCCCAACGGATTCAGACCGCCGTCATACCGTCACAGAAGGACATCGACGCGGTTTTCAGTGACAATTTTATATTCTATCGCCCCAAAAACATTGTCAGTGGCGATTTCTATAGTGCGGTGAGGTGTGGACGGTATTCTGTAATGATAACCGCCGACTGCACAGGACACGGCATCCCTGGCGCGTTCCTCTCAATGCTCGGCATTTCGGCTTTGAAGGAATATATGGCGACAGAAGGCGACGCCGACAATCCGGGCGCGGTGCTCGACAGGATTAGGGATTTCGTGAAGGCGACCCTCAACACCGACGACGACGCAATAACAAGCGACGGCATGGACATGACTGTATGTTGCATTGATAAGAAAGAGATGCTCATGAAATACGCCATTGCAAACCAGACTGCCGCCATTGTCCGTAATGGCGAGGTCATCAGGATAAAGGGCGACAGTATGCCTGTGGGACGTTTCCTCTTGGAAGACAGGAGTTTCCGCACATTTTCAATGCCCCTCATACATGGTGACATGCTCTATATGTTCTCCGACGGCATCCAGGACCAGGTCGGCGTCGATAATGGCTGCCGTCAGCGTTTTACCTCTCAGCGTCTCCTCAATCTTCTTAAAAATGTGAGCAGCCGTCCCGTGCGTGAACAACTCGACACCGTGACCGCCGACATCGCCGCCTGGCAAGGCTCATTGCCGCAGATAGACGACATGACGCTTGTAGGGATTAGAATTTGAAAGAAAGAGTAAATTTTTTTGGATTTTAACATTTTTTTGTTATATTTGCGGCTGGCTGTAATCGGCTTCATAATCATCACGCAAACGTTAAATAATCCCTAACCAACAGCGATGAAACACATAACAATTGCAATCATGATACTTATCTCTGCCGCTGCAGTCAAGGCGCAGCGGCAGGATACGTTCCTCGACTTCAATGCTGGTTACAGCATCCATGATGTCAACGCCAAAATCAAGACTGGCGACAAGAAACTCGGCGGTGGTCTGATTCTCTATGGTGGCTTCGGTCACTTCTTCTCCGACCACTGGGGCGTCACGGCTGGGGCTAAGTTCCTCACGGCCAAGACCACGACAAAACTCAATTTCAGCGACCATCTCTCCCGCGTGGAAGACAACCAAGTGTTGTTGGACGACAAATCGAAGAATTTGGGCGTAAGTTATGCCGCCACAAAGGAAAAGACCAAGGAAGCGGTTCTCTACATTCCCGTCGGCATTGCGTTCCGCCAGATGATAGGTTCAAAACTGTCATTGGAGGCACGCCTGACAGCCGAGCCGGGCTTTGTCCTGACGCAGAAATATGAGACGGTTTCTGGTGAAATCAATGTCGTCAATTCCTACATCAACAAGTTCAACGGCGTTGACGTGCGCGTGGAGAACGTGTCTCAACTCAGCGAATACGGCGCGGGCAATGCCGGACATTTTTCAGGCGACGCTGACATGAAGAAGTTTGTCTTTGGCACAGGTGCAAGCGTCGGCATCGTCATGCCGGTTGCGCCGCGTTTGGCTTTGACGGCAAATGTGTATGGCTCCTATACCTTCACCGACCAGAAAAACCAGGATTATCCCCATGTCTTCGATGGTGTGAAGTATGTAGGCTTGGCGCAGTCGAATCTATGCTCCAAAATCCATCCTTTCACCACTGGCGTTTCGGTTGGTGTGAGGGTCTTCCTCGGAAAGGACAAGGAACAGCCGCTGCCGCCTGACGATAATATCGAAGTCCAGCCGACCGAGCCGCAAGTTGCTGAAGTGGAAGTTGTTAAGGATACCGTCACAGTTGACATCAGGGACATCGTTGGTGTCGGCGATAATGAAACCAAGACCGAGCCCGAACAGCCTGTTGTCACAGAGCCTGTCATGACCCTTGAGCAGAGGCGTGAAGCCGTCCGCAAGATGTTGATAGACATTGAGCCTATCACGTTTGAACTCGGCAAGACGCAGACTGCGAAAGATCGTGAAAAAATCGACCAAATCGCAGCAATCATGAAGGAGAACCCCGACATGAAATTCCTCGTTGTAGGTCATACATGTAACCTCGGCTCGCTCCAAGTTAACCGCACTGTAGGTCAGCAGCGTGCAAACAGTCTCCGTGACGAACTTCTCAAACGCGACGTGCCCGCCTCTCAACTCTCCACCGAGAGCCGTTGGTATAAAGAGCCGCTCGTTCCAAACACCTCCGAGGCAAACCGCAAGCGCAACCGCCGCGTGGAAGTGGAATTGATGGACTAATTTTTTTCTCTCAAAAAAAACGAAGTTTCGATAAAAGTTTCTATCTTTACGATGCGATTTGTTACATTATGCATCACGTGTTGAAACATATTAAAATCTTGATTGTCTTCATGTTGATGATGACAATGCCCATTGCCGCGTATCCGCAGGACGACGACGGCGAGGACGATGCAACCCAGCATGAAATAGACAGCCTACTCTCCACAATCACTCCAAACACTCCCGACAGCACCAAGGCAAGGATATATTACCGAATATCGGCAATTACTTCGAGTGTGGACACAACGCTCTATTACGCCACGCGAGCCCTCAGATATTGCACCGAGGACGACACTACAATCATGGCAAAGGCAAACTCTAACATCGGCTGGGCGTATTCAATGCTTGGAAACTACAGCGCTGCGCATAAATACATCCGCAAGGGCATTGAATATTTTGCAAAAAGTGGCGACTCCTCAAACATCTCCACAGCATACCTCATCATCGCCGCCAACTATGAAAAGCAGAATTTTTCCGACAGTGCGCTCCTGTTCCTAAACAAAGCCCTCGACATAAGCATCAGGCTCAAGGACACCACGGTTATGTCTGAATGTTACACAACGATGGGCTCTGTGACCTATAACAAACGGTACTACTCAACCGCAGAAAGTTATTTGCACAAAGCTCTCCATATCGACTCTCTGTCAAAAAGTTACGACAGAATGGCTGCCGATTACCAGTGGCTTGGCAATATTGTCATTCAGCAAATCAATGATTCCAGTCAGACTTTGCAGAAGCTCATGGAGTCGAAAAACCTTTTCAAAAAAGCAATCGCGCTCTATGACTCCGCCGGCTCTGAAAACCCGTTGACGGTGATTGGAAAGTATGAGACCTACGGCGACATTTCCGATGTTTTCATCAAACTTGCCATCGCCACAAACGACTCCCGTTATGCCGACAGTTGCCTCACATACTTCAAAACCGGTGAAAAATTCTTCCTCCAAAACGGTTTGCAGTCAATGTATCTTGATGCCTGCCGCGCATACACCCAGTATCTGATATTCAAACAGAAATACGGCGAGGCTGAAAAATACCTGCTCTCCATTGAGCAATATTTCGACAACGAGACCTCGGAAATCCTTTTGCGAGAACATTATACGCTGCTTCGTATGGTGTACATTAAACTCGGCGACTGGCACAAGGCATACAACAGCCTCGAAAAGGAATACAAATATTCAACCCTCATCACAAACGACAGTTCAATGACTGCCATCGCCGACTTCAAGACCGAGCAGGCAACCATGCAGGAGCGCATGAAACAGGAATCCGCCGAAAAAATCCACGCCGAGCAACAGAGCAAGATGAACACCATCATCCTCTCGCTCATCATAGGCCTCGTGCTCGCCACCGCGCTTGTCATTGCAATCATAAGGGTGTTGAGAATCAGGAAGAAAGCCAATGCCGAACTCATTTGGCGCAATGAACTCCTCAATCAGCAGAAAACCGAAATAGAGGCGCAGCGCGACGAAATCGAGGAGCAGAAAAACATCATCACAGAACAGTGGGAGAAGGTGGAGACCTCAAACCGCAAAATCCTCGAAAGCATCAATTATGCACAGCGCATACAGACCGCCGCAATCCCCGCGCAAAAGGAAATTGACACGATTTTCAGTGAAATTTTCATATTCTACCGCCCGCGCAACATCGTCAGCGGCGACTTCTATTATGCAGTCCAATGCGGCAGGTATTCTGTGATGATAACCGCCGACTGCACGGGTCACGGCATCCCGGGCGCGTTCCTTTCAATGCTTGGCATTTCGGCTTTGAAGGAATATATGACCACGGAATCAGACGCCGAAAATCCGGGAATTGTCCTCGACAGGATGAGGTCTTTCATCAAGGCAACCCTCAACAAAGACCCAAACGACACTGTGGGCGACGGCATGGACATGACGGTTTGTTGTGTTGATTTCGAGTCCATGACACTCAAATACGCCATTGCAAACCAGATTGCTGTCATCATCCGTGACGGCGAAATCATCAGGCTCAAAGGTGACAAAATGCCCATCGGACAGCACGTCCACGACGATGTGAATTTCAGGACATTGACACAGCAATTACAGCATGGAGACATGCTCTATATGTTTTCTGACGGCATCCAGGACCAGATTGGCGACTATGGCGATGATGAGAGGCTGCGTTTTTCGTCCCAACGACTGCTCTCCACGCTCAAGACCATGAGCGCATTGCCGCTGCCGGAGCAAATGGAAACCATAGACCGTACAATCACCGAATGGCAAGGCTCTTATCTCCAAATGGACGACATGACCCTTGTCGGCATCAAAATAATATGAAAAAAGCACAGAAACTATGAAGAAACATTTCATCCTCACGATAATCTTCACGGCTCTGACCGCCCTCACAGCCACGCCCCAAGCCCTTAAAGCGGGTTTTGAGAACCTCAACCGCCAGAAATACGACGACGCCGCCAAGGTGTTCGCCAAGGCTCTTGAAAAAAGCACCGAGACCATGGCTGCAAATTACGGCATGGGCTGCGTCGTCTGCGAGCCGTCCTTCCAGGGTTACAACGCTCTCAAAGGCTTCCGAATGATACGCAACGCCAACGACCGTTTTAACGCATCGTCCCAAAAGACCAAAATCACCTGCAAGGACGTTTACGGCTTTGGTTTTGATGACATTCATGCCAAGATGCTCGCCGTGGCTCAGGGGCAATTGGACAAAGTGAAAGCCGAAAACAATTCCTTCGACGGATACCAGTGGTTTATTGAAAACTTCGACGGCGCAGAACCTCAGATAGCCGAAGCCCGCGAACTCCAAGCCGAAATTGTTTGGCAAAGCACTTCAAAAGCCGGCACTTTCCGCGCTTACAAGGATTTTTATGACAAGTACCCAAACACAAAACACGCTGCCGAGGCTCAGTCTCAATATGAAAGGCAATGGAAAAATCTTTGTGCCGAATTTTACTCCGAGGGCGAACTCTCGCAGATGGATCTTTTCTCCAAACAATATCCAAACTATCCATTCTACACCGACGCAGACAAGGCAGCATACGCACTCGCCCAGGAAGCCGACAAACTTAAACTCGCAATGCCATACAGCGACGACTATGAGCCGTTCTACAAGGATTTTGTAAACAAGGCTGCACCCTCACAACAGGCTCTCGTTGCATTGCAGCGCATAATTTCGCCATATTTGGAAATGGGACGTTATAAAGAGGCTGCGGACATACTCTCGGCAAATTCAAACAAATTCCCCGCCCAAAAAGCCGAAATTGACAATATTGCAGCCATGCTCCGCACCCCGGGCAATAAGAGCAAGACCACCGCGCTCCCAAAGACCATCAACACCGACTATCTTGAATACGCGCCCGTAATCACCCCCGACGGCAAGACGCTCTATTTTTGTGGCAACGGTCGCCCCGACAACATCGGCAATGAGGACATCTTTGTGGCTGAATTTGAAAAAGGCACGTGGCAACAGGCTCAATCTTTGGACCAATTCAACACTCCATTTGGCAACGAAGCCCCCCTCGCAGTGTCGCCCGACGGCAATATGCTCCTCATCTACAAGGACGCCAACATCTACTTCACCGAGCGCACCCGCAATGGATGGAAAGACCTGAAAAAAATGGACGTCCTCAACTTTGGCAAGGCGTGGTCTGCCGATGCATCATTTGCGCCCGACGGCAGCGCGATTTTCTTCATTACAGACCGTCAGGGCAATGTCGGTCGCTACCATCCGCACGAGTCATATTTCCATGGCAGCTACCACGGCAACAGTGACATTTATGTCTCCACGCGCAACGCCAACGGCTCATGGAACGCTCCAATCAACATCGGCTCCACAATCAACACACCATACGCCGAGCGCAGTCCGTGGCTTGCGTCGGACATGAAGACCTTGTATTTCAGCAGCGACGGTCATTTCGGCATGGGCAAACTCGACGTATTCAAAGCCACGCGCCTCAGCGACACTTCATGGACTCAGTGGAGCCAGCCCGTCAATCTCGGCAAGGAAATCAACACAGCCTTAGACGATTACAACTATCTCATCTCCACCGACGGCAAGAGTGCGCTGTTCACCAAAGTTTCGAGCAGCAATGTTGACATCTGCACTGTTGACATTCCCGAAAAAATGCGCCCCGATGTCATTGGAATTGTGTTTGGCAAGGTTGATGACAACACCGGCAAGCCCCTCGCCGCCCGCATAAAATGGGAGGACTTGGAGACCGGCAAAATACTTGGATTCTTGGAGTGTAACCCGCAGTCTGGCGCTTATTTCATCACACTTCCCGCCGGCAAAAAATACGGCTATTTTGTGGAAATGGATGGTTATTATCCCGTCTCCGGCAACATCAACACCGAGGGTCTCACCTCCGGCAAGAACATTGAGCGCAATATCACGATGAACTCCATCACTGAAATCCTCGAAGGCAAGGTTGCGATAGTTTTGGAAAATATCTTCTTCGACACCAACAAATATCAACTCCGCGCCGAATCCTTCCCCGAACTTGCGCGTCTCGCCGACTTCATCCGTCAGAACCCCACCGCCGTCCTCGAAATCTCCGGACACACCGACAATTCAGGTTCAGCGGAAGCCAACCGCACCCTCTCTCAACGCCGCGCCGATTCAGTGAAAGACCACCTCATCTCCCTCGGCTGCCCCGCCGCCAACATCATCGCCAAAGGCTACGGCGCCGACAAGCCCGTCGCCGACAATACCACCGAACAAGGCAAGGCAAAGAACAGGCGAGTGGAGTTTAAGATACAATAAAGTGGAGTGCGGGCGGCTCGCCCGCTACTGACCGGAGAAAAATTTTTGAAAAAATGCGTTAATCTCTTGCATACTTCAAAAAAAATTATTTCATTTGTGTCAAAATATTTGAACAATATGAAAACAAAAGATTTTTTGTATATCAGCCCGATTACAGACTTCGGCTTCAAGAAATGCTTTCGAGACGAAATTGTGATGAAAGGCTTCCTGACCGCATTGTTTGAATATGCGGGCATCAAACTTAACATCATAAACCTGACATACTTGAACAACGAATCTGATGGCGACAAGGAAAAATCTCGCAGGGTGATATACGACTTGAAATGCAAACTTGACACAGGCGAGGAGTTCATAATAGAAATGCAAAACGAGAAACAATCGTTCCTCGACAAACGTATAACATATTATGTAGCTCGTGGCATTTCCAATCAAGGCGACATCATAAAACAGAAAGGTGATACCATCACCAAGAAGGAGAAGAAAAAATGGGATTACGACATCAAGAAAGTGGTCGGAGTATTCCTTCTCAACTTCAAAATTCCCGGAGAGGAGAACCACAAAGTGTCACGCAATTGCATAGTAGATGTCAATAGCAAGAAAAAGGAGATTTCAAACGACCTCATAGAATATTGGAAAATACAGTTGCCGTATTTCAGGAAAAGGTCGATGAAACCCGAAAACTGCAAAACTGAATTGGAATATTGGTTGTATAATATAGCAAATATGGACAAGATGAGAAATTCGGTACAATTTATGGACAAGACACCTGCCCTCTCGCGCCTTGGCGAGGTGGCAAGGTATCACGTGCTCACTCGCGCCGAGCAAGAAAAATATATGAAAGAATACGACGACTATGTCGTATTGAAAGATGCAATGAACACAAAATATCAAGAAGGCGCAGACAAAGGCGAAAAACGCGGTTACCAAAAAGGAATGGCACAAGGAATGGCACAAGGAATGGCGCAAGGAATGGCACAAGGCGAAAAAAATGCTCACATTGCAACTGCCAAACAAATGAAATCAGATGGTATGCCTATTGAATTGATTGTCAAATACACAGGTCTTTCCGCCGAAGAAATCGAAAAACTGTAAAATGTTGAAATTCAAAGATTTATAAAAATATTTTCCGTTCATAGAACGCCAAAACTTGCTATTTTTATGAAGTTTTGGCGTAGTTTGAACGGAAAATTTATTTTTGTATTGCCATAAAAAATCCGTTAATTTTTTGTTAATTTTGTTAAATAATTGCTAACTTTGCGGGCGAGTTATCAACCACTAATGTAATTATTTAACTATGGAAAACAATCGTACCATTTTTTGTAGGACGAAAGGCAACATGTTGGTTGCTTTTTGTATGATAATGCTGATATTTTTGACGGCAGGAACGCGGGGTGTGGCGCAGCCGTCAATACCATACGTCGAAATTTCTTCTGACAATAAGACTATGACATTCAAGTATGGTGTCAAACCCGACGACGCATGTGAATTGAATATTGGCAATAATAAGCCTGAGTGGAATAGCAAAAACGTCTCGCCGATTACCAAGGTTGTTTTTGACGCATCATTTGCTTCTGTTCATCCGAAATCGTGTGCATATTGGTTTCAGGGTTTCAATAGTCTGAAAGAGATTGAGAACATCAACAATCTCCATACAGATGATGTGGCTAATATGAAATACATGTTCTATAACTGTTACAGTCTTCCAAGTCTTACCTTAGGCAGCAATTTCAAGACAACGAATGTGGAGGATATGAGTTACATGTTTTACAATTGTTACCAACTCGAGCGTCTCGACTTGAGCAATTTCAATACAAGCAATGTAAAAAACATGTCATCCATGTTTAATGGTTGCCACAAAATAGTTACTATTATGGTAACGAATAAATGGAATACAAATAAAGTTACATCGAGCACCGACATGTTCTTAGACTGCACCAGTCTCGTCGGCTGTCAATGCACAGCCTATAACTCCTCACATAAAGACAAATCCTACGCCCACATCGACGGCGGTGCCTCCAACCCAGGCTATCTCTCTGACAACGAAGCTTACGCAGTCCTTAATGGTACGACGCTGACATTCTATTACGACAAGCAAAAAGAAACGCGCACGGGAACTAAGTATGCAATGAATAGGGGGAGTAATGATCCGGCGTGGTATTCTCGAACGTCATATCTAGTTTCAATTGGAAATTGGGGTACCAGTGTCAATCAAAATGAAATAATAAAAGTTGTTTTTAATGCATCATTTGCAAATTACAAGCCGATAACTTGTTACAAGTGGTTCGAAGGGTGCAATAAACTGACTTCTATTGAGGGTATAGAGTATCTCAAAACTGATTATGTAACAAACATGTCATGCATGTTTAGACAATGTATCAGCCTCACCGCCCTTGACGTCAGCAAGTTCAATACGGGGAATGTAACGAATATGTCAAACATGTTCGTCAATTGTGGTAGTCTTTCAACCCTTGATGTCAGCAAGTTCAATACGGAAAAGGTTACGTCTATGTCATACATGTTCAACGGTTGCAGTGGTCTTGCCGCCCTTGACGTCAGCAAGTTCAATACGGGAAATGTTACGAACATGTCGGAAATGTTCTACGGCTGCAGCGGCCTTGCCGCCCTTGACGTCAGCAAGTTCAATACAGAAAAGGTTACGAATATGTATTTCATGTTCTCCGGCTGCAGCGGCCTTGCCGCCCTTGACGTCAGCAAGTTCGATACGAGGAATGTAACGGACATGACAGGCATGTTCTCCGGTTGCAGCGGTCTTGCCGCCCTTGACGTCAGTAAGTTCAATACGGGGAATGTAACGAGCATGTTATACATGTTCAACTATTGCGAAAACCTTGCCGCCCTTGACGTCAGCAAGTTCAATACGGAAAAGGTTACGATTATGTCATACATGTTTGACAATTGTCGCAAACTTACCGCCCTTGACGTCAGCAATTTCAATACGGGGAATGTAACTAATATGAACGGAATGTTTGAATGGTGCACTGCGCTTACCACCCTTGACGTCAGCAAGTTCAATACGAAAAAGGTTACTAATATGTCAGCCATGTTCTTCTGTTGCATCAAACTTAACGCCCTTGACGTCAGCAAATTCAATACAGAAAATGTTACGAGTATGTCAAACATGTTCACCAGTTGCAGAGGTCTTGCTGCCCTTGACGTCAGCAAGTTTAATACAGAAAAGGTTACGAGTATGTATCGCATGTTCCAAGGCTGCAGCGGTCTTGCCGCCCTTGACGTCAGCAAGTTCAATACAGAAAAGGTTACGAGTATGTATCGCATGTTCGACGGGTGCAGCGGTCTTACATCCTTGGACGTCTCCAAATTCGATACGAAAAAGGTTACGGACATGTCGTCTATGTTCGACGGCTGCCGCGGACTTACCGTCCTCGATTTGAGAAGTTTTGATACAGATAAGGTCGTAGGAAATTCATCATCGTCATCATTTTCTGGTATGAGGCAAATGTTCTCCAATTGCCCAAAACTCACCACCATCTTAGTCTCCGACAAATGGAAAACCGACAATGTCGTTCAAAGCACGGAAATGTTCTACACCGACACCGAACTCATCGGCGACAAAGGCACTACCTTCAAGAAACACGGCATACAAGACAAAACCTACGCCCACATCGATGACGCCCCCGACAGCCCCGGCTATCTCACCACCGGCAAATACAAGATTTTCTACAACGGAATTGATGACGACGACGAAACTTTAGATACCTACACCGGCGCAAAAACAGAGTTTTACAATGAAAGTGTAACATTGGCAACACCTCCCACGAAAACCGGCTACACCTTTCTTGGTTGGACAGGAACGCTCATTACAGGACTTACCGAACCCACAAAGAATGTAACGATAGCCAGAGGCGAGGTGGGCAACAGGATATATACGGCAAATTGGACACCCACCAACTATACAATCACCTACAACCTCAACGGCGGCACATTGGCTTCCGGCAAGACCAACCCGACCTCATACACTATAGAGTCCGCCGCCTTCACCCTCAACAATCCTACAAGGACTGGCTATACATTTGCAGGATGGACAGGCACAGGTCTGTCTGGAAACACCTCGACAGTGACTGTCGCCAAAGGCTCGACAGGCAACAGGTCGTACACCGCCAACTGGACAATCAACCAGTACACTGTAACCCTGCCCGCCCACTTTGAATTTATAACAGCAAATACTGGAGGAAAATTCAATTATAACACCACTGTAAAATTCAAGGTGTCAAACGGCTATACACTTACATCAACTAATGTAACGACCAATGTATCAGGCGTTACGGTAACGAAAAACGCCGACGGCACATATCAGATTACCGTACCTGCATCCAATGTTACTATCATTGGCACGGCGAAGAAGCCAGTTACCCTTACAGCCACCATCAACGGCTGGACATACGGCAATACACCAAATGCCCCCACAATCAAAAAGGACGGCGCTACAATCGCCTCCTCTAACGTAACACTCAAATACACCAACGCAAGCAACCAGCCTGTCACTATAAGCAGCACCAGTCCCGCAGGCACATACACCTTGACCGCCACATACCCAGAAAACGATAATGAATTGTCAGCAACGGCAAGCACGACATTCACAATATCCAAGGCGTCATTCAACAAGACCACCCTCACCGCAGCACAAAAGCCGGCGGCGAAGTCCCTGACATACACCGCCGCAGCGCAGGCTCTCCTCAACGCGCCCACAGGCGCGCTGCCCACAGGCTACACAATCCAGTACAAGCTCAGCACGGCAAGCGCATATTCCACCACAATCCCGTCAGCCACCGCCGCCGGCTCGTACACCGTCAACGTACTGTACAAAGGCGACGCAAACCACGCCGACGTACAGGGCGACAACATCGCCGTGACCATCGGCAAGGCGACGCTCACAGTAAAGGCGGAAGCGAAGTCGAAGGTTTATGGCGCGTCTGACCCCGCGCTGACATACACCGCG
>JAGCRY010000039.1 GCA_017964465.1 Bacteroidales bacterium
CCCTTCACGTCAGCACCATAACTGCCTGCCTCGCGGCGGAAACACGGTGTGTAGGCGCAATGCTTGATTGGGAGTTGCTTGGCGTCGAGGATTTCGTCGCGGTAGATGTTGGTGACGGGCACTTCTGCGGTGGGCACGAGGTAGAGATTGTCAACCTCGCAGTGGTACATCTGACCTTCCTTGTCGGGCAATTGACCTGTGCCAAAGCCAGATGCCTCGTTTACCAATACGGGCGGCTCCACCTCCATATAGCCAGATTTGGCGGCTTCGTCGAGGAAGAAGTTGATGAGAGCGCGTTGGAGTTTTGCGCCCTTGCCCTTGTAGAGCGGGAAACCTGCGCCGGTGATCTTGACGCCTGTGGCGAAGTCGATGATGTCGTATTTCTTGGCTAGTTCCCAGTGCGGGAGCGGGTCGATGCCTTCAAAACTCGGGGCGTCGCCGCCACGGCGGATTTCCACGTTGTCGTCTGCCGACTTGCCGGGCGCAACGAGTTCGTATGGAAGGTTGGGCAGGAGCACGAGGATGTCGTTGAGTTCCTTGTCGAGAGCCTGGAATTGGTCTTCGCCGTCCTTTATGATGTTTTTGAGTTCGGTAGCGCGGGCTTTAGCGGCTTCAGCCTCGTCTTTTTTGCCCTGCTTGAAACATTCGCCAATCTTCTTGGCGAGAGCGTTCTGCTCCGCCTTGTTTTCTTCGAGACGTGTCTGTATTGCGCGTTTCTCCTTGTCGAGAGTAACGATCTTCTCCACAGAAGCGCGTGCGTCGCGGTTTTTGATGGCGAGACGCTCGATTACGAACTCCGGGTTGTCAACAATTGTCTTTACTAAGAGCATAATACTTTTTATTTTTTAATTGTTGTTGTCATAAAAAAGACAACTCCCAAGCCGCCTTATAATCTGTGATTAGCCAACTTGGGAGTGTCTTCTTGTTTTTGCCTTTTAGAGCGGTGTAGTGGTTACGCTTCCTTGGCCTCTGCCTCTGCGGGGATTACGTTGACGTAACTCTTGTCGCCGCGTTTTACTTGGAATTTCACTGTGCCGTCCACGAGTGCGAAGAGGGTGTGGTCTTTGCCCATACCAACGTTTGCACCGGGGTTGTGCTGTGTGCCCCTCTGACGGACGATGATGTTGCCGGCTATTACTTTTTCGCCGCCAAATTTCTTAACGCCCAAACGTTTGCTATGCGATTCGCGACCGTTGCGCGAACTGCCGACGCCTTTCTTATGTGCCATTTCTTGTTGCTGTTTTAGTCTTGTTGTTAACTTAAAAAAAATAAATTACACGCTTGGCTGTGTGTCGCCTTAGAAGTTGATGCCTTCTATCTGGATTTGCGTGAGGCACTGGCGGTGTCCCCTCTTTACGGCGTAGCCTTTTCTGCGTTTTTTCTTGAAGACGATTACCTTGTCGTCTTTGAGGTGGCGGAGTACTTTTGCCGACACCGATGCGCCATCCACTTTGGGTGCGCCTACTTTCACGTCGCCGTCGTTGTCGATGAGGAGCACGTTGTCGAAACTGATGCTGCTGCCCTCGTCGCTGTGGAGACGGTTTACATACACTTTGCGGTCTTTTTCTACTTTGAACTGATGACCTGCGATTTCTACGATTGCGTACATTTGTTTGTTAGTGTTTTGCTTAGACAAGGTGGTGTACCCCAATATGGGGACGATCTCTTAGTGACCCTGCTAATGATTCTCTATTTTTTATCGGCTGCAAAATTATTAGTTTTTTTTGTTATTAGCAAATAGTTTTCACTTTTTTTATTATTTTTGTGCAAAATATTTTTCTTAACGCGACGGCATTATGAAGAAGATTCCACTTACAGTGGTGGCGGTTACGCCATTGCATTATTACGCAGATACTTACAGTCTTGTTTTGGAGGAACAGGACGGCGGGCGGCGGCTTGCGGTTACTATCGGCAAATCGGAGGCGCAGTCTATTGCTGTGCTTTTGGACGGTATCAAGATCGCGCGTCCGTTGGTCTATGATTTTATTTATAGGTTTGCCAATTCGTATAAGATTGTTGTTGAGGAGGTTATCATCGCCAATGTGGAGAAGGAGATTTATTATTCGGAGGTGGTGTGCCGCATAAAGGGTGCGCCCGACGATGAGATTGTCCGCCTTGACAGCCGCACGTCCGACGCCGTTGCGCTCGCCATCAAATTTGGTTGCCCTATCTATACTTACGAAGTGGTGCTCTCCGCCGCCGGTTGTTGCAACAGTGCGTCGTCTGATTCTCAAAATGATTTTGCCTCCATCAATCTGCAACGTCTGAAAATCTTGTTGGAAAAAGCCATCAAGCGCGAAGATTATGAACTTGCGACAAAACTCCGCGACGAAATCCGCAGTCGAGAGGCGTAAATATTGAGCCGCCTTGCGGCGGCTGTTTTTGTAAACGTAAATTTTGGTGAATTATAACGAATTAAAACGAATATTCTCTGTGATGGAATTCGTTTTAATTCGTTATAATTCGTTTTAATTTTCGTTCAGAAAAAGGAAACACCGCAAGGTGTTTCCTTGGTAATAATATTTTGGTTAAACACTAATGACGCCCTTGATGGTTGGGTGGCATTGGTAGTTTTCCAATGTGAAGTCTTCGTATTTGAAGGAGAATATGTCTTTCACGTCGGGGTTGATGCGCATTGTCGGAAGAGGGTAGGGGGTGCGTTGCAATTGCGTGTTTACCTGTTCCAAATGATTGAGATAGATGTGCGCGTCGCCCAAGGTGTGTACGAATACGCCGGGTTTGTAGCCGCATACTTGCGCAATCATCATTGTGAGTAGCGCGTAGGATGCAATGTTGAATGGTACGCCGAGAAAACTGTCGCCGCTCCTTTGGTAGAGTTGGCAGGAGAGCCGTCCGTCTGACACGTAAAACTGAAACATCGTGTGGCAGGGTGGGAGAGCCATATCGTCGACGTCGGCAGGATTCCACGCCGAAACGATGTGACGGCGTGAATCGGGATTGTTTTTGAGGGCGTTGATGAGGTTGGAGATTTGGTCTATTTCACGTCCGTCTGGTGTGCGCCAATGACGCCATTGATAGCCGTATATTGGACCGAGGTCGCCGTTTTCGTCAGCCCATTCGTTCCAAATGCGTACTCCGTGGTCTTGTAGGTACTTGACATTGGTGTCGCCGTTCAAGAACCACAGGAGTTCGTAGATGATGGATTTGAGGTGTACTTTTTTTGTAGTCAACAGTGGAAAACCGTCCGCCAAATCAAACCGCATTTGATAGCCGAAATAACTTATCGTGCCGGTGCCGGTGCGGTCGGTTTTCTTCACGCCATGTTTTAGGATGGTGTCGAGTAGGTCGAGATACTGCTTCATACGGCAAAGTCCTCCTCTTATTGTCTGATTGATTAGTCTTCGATTTCTTCCTCGTCGTCGTTGTTGGCACCGTAGCCATAGCCATAACCGTAGCCATAGCCGTAACCATAACCGTAACCACCGTAGCCGTAGCCATACGAGCCATAGCCGTATTTGCCGTAGCCATAACGACCGTATTTCTTGAATGTGCCGCCGTTGAGGATGATTTCAACGTTGGGCATCTTGTTTTCGGTGTAGTAGCGGTCAACAACGGGCAAGTATTCACGTTCGAGCAAGCCGTTACGGATAACGAACAGTGTGCTGTCGGCCTCCTTAGCGATGATAGCGGTATCTGCCACAATCTCTACCGGCGGTGCGTCGAGGATGATGACGTCGTATTCCTTCTTCAACTCTGCAATGAGAGTCTTGAAGTGGTTTGTATTGAGAAGTTCGGCGGGGTTCGGCGGAATTTCGCCAGCGGGCAGTACGTCGAGGGTTGCGGCCTGAAGGTCGCGTTTCATCTTTTTGGATGTGGCGGTCTCCTTGTTTTCGCTTTCCTGTTTTTTGCGTTTTTTGTGCTTGTGTTTTGCCTTCGGGATTTCGAGGGGTTTCACGAGAGAGTGCCAGTCGTCGTCATAGCCGGCGAGGTAGGTCGATACGCCTTGTTCGGGCTGAATATATTTGCCAGGGCGTGTGACGTCCTCTTCACTGACGTTCATACTAAATGTACGCTTGCGAAGGTCGAGGTCCACGACGATTGTCTTGCGGTCTTTGATGGCAAATGATGCTGCGAGGTTGGTGGTGATGTATGTCTTACCGCTACCTGCCATCATTGACGAAATAATCATAACTTCGCCGCCTTCGGTCTTCTGTTCACGGCTCGAGTTTACAAATTCAATGTTGCTCCTAAGCACGCGGAATGCTTCCGAGGAAACGGATTTTGAACCAACTTTTACCACGATAGGACGCTTGGAGTCGTCTTCCTTGATGCGCTGTCGGAATAGTTTGACTTTGATGAGAGTGGCGACTTTTGTAAACTTGTCTTTTACTTTTGCCCAGAAGCTGAGTTTCTTTGTGTGGAGCGGAATTTCTCCAACAAACGGTGTCTTCATGCCTTCGAGATCCTTGCGGTTGCGAACGCGGGTGTCGTTGGCTTCGATGAGATATACAAGTCCGAGCGGCATCATGAGTGACAAAACTAATGCGATGCCGAGCACCTTCATCTTGCTCGGTGCCGATGGTTTCATAACACCGTAAGGCGGGCAGATGATTCGTGTGTTGTAAGCCGTGAATGCCTGTGAGAGTTCGTTCTCCTCGCGTTTTTGAAGAAGGAAGAGGTAAAGCGACTCTTTGACTTTCTGCTGACGTTCTTTGGAGAGAAGCGTCTTGGCCTGGTCAGGATTTTTCGCGATGTGGGAGAGTGATTGACCGAGTGTTTTCTGCAGAGTTTTGATTTCGGTATTGAGGTACAAGATTTGGTTGTCCATCGAAATACTTACGTTTTTACGCATCTCGTCAAGTTTCGTTTCAATTTCCTTGACGAGTGGGTTTTTCGCTGAAGTGTTTGCCAAGAGGCTGTTACGCTCCAAGACCATTTTGTTGTAGTCTGAAATTTGCTGCTGTTCGCTTGTGCTTGTGCCTGTCGGTGAAGTGTATGTCGGAAGCAACTGGTAGCCTTTGGTCGTATCCGAAACGTATGTCTTTATTGTACGCGCCATGTAGAGTTGATTTTCAAGCTCGCCAATCTTGTTGTTTATTGTGTTGGCTTGTGTCATATACATGTTTGTGGCGGCTTCGATGTCGGGAATGAGGTTCTCGCTCATGTATGATGATATGTCGTTGTCAACATCGCCGAGTTCGCGTTCGATGACTTCGAGACGGTCGTTGATGAATTTTGATGTGCTTACTGCGATGATGTTCTTGTCTTCAATCCATTTTTCGTTATAGACAGAAATGAGCATGTTGATGAAGTCCTCCGCGCGTTGTATGTGCTTGTCGGTGTATGTGAGGTCAATGACGTTTGCCATCTTATCTTTAAGTTCAGCTACAAGGTTTTTCTGGCAGCTTGCCACAACGTCAAGGATGGAGCCGTGTGAAATGTAGATAACGGTAGGTTCTTCGATGAACTCCTCAAAGTGTTCTGTCTTGGAAATAATTATTTGTCCTACAGGTGTTTCTACAGGAGAGCCGATGTTGCCCGAAATCTCCTGGTCGTCTTTTACTGGTTTGTTGTCAACAGCATACCTGAATTTTGTAAGTTTGAAAGAGCCGCTTGGTTCTATTGTCATCTTGAAACTGCATCCAAACAAGTCTGCAACATCCACAATTTCCGCCTTTACGGGATTTGTGGCGCCGTAGAGCACTTCATTGCGGAATGTTCCTTCCTTTTGATATGAATAGTCTATGCTAAGCCTTTTTACAACTTCCGAAATGATTGATGGCGACTGAATGGCAATCAATTCGTCGTTCACGCCAGACTTGGTGTTGAAAAGTCCGAGGTTGGAGAAGTCGTCCATGCCGTAGTCGATGGCTGACGCTCCTTTGGAGTTGGACTTGATCATTATCATAGCCTCCCTCGTGTATGACTTCTGCGTCATAAGGATGTAAAGCGCTGCAATCGACACACAGAATACAACTGATATTGCGAACCAATACCATTTGTCGAAGCACGCTGAAATAAGATCCCTAATGTTAAGTTCGCTGACGGATTCCACTTCCATCGGCTGTTGTTGAACTGATTGCTGTTCGTTTGCCATTGTTTATAGATGTATAAAAAAGTCTTATTTTATGAAACCTACATATAACGTTGTCAAGATTGACGCGATGGAAATCCAGAAAGAGCCTGTGCGGAGCGTGTTACCGTTGTTTGTGGTCTGGCGTTTGCGCAAGTCGTTGGCTTCCACATAGAGTACGTCGTTTTGCTGGATGTAATATACAGGTGATGTAAGCACCTCGTTTGCTTTGGTGAAGTCGAGGATATATACACGTTTGCCCTGTCCTTCGTCGCGGAGTACCTTGACGTTGACGCGAATGCCTTGTATAGCCATGTCGCCCGCAACGCCTAAAGCTTCGAGGATTGTAAGGCGGTCTTTGGTAATCGTATAGCGTCCCGGTTTCGGCACTTCGCCCAAGACAGTGAAATACATTCCGTCAAATTCAACAGTCACCACGAAGTCGTCGTTGATGAAATACTCGCCTTCCACAAGTTTTGTTTTGATAAGCTCTACAACCTCTGCGCGTGATAATCCCCTGAGCTGGAGTCGACCGAGTTCGGGGAAGTCAATGTAACCGTCGTCGTCCACTGTGTAAGACGACATCTGGTAAGCACCGTTGTTGAGGTTTGTGTAGCCAATCCTCTGAGAGGATACGGAAAGGTTGAACTGTGCAGCAAGTTCAGGTTTTCGGGCGTGTACGATAATCGTCAACTTGTCGCCTGCCTTGAGCCTCAATTCCGCGCTGTCGCTTACTGCAACATAGCTGTTGTTCTCAATGTCTTGAAAATAAGCAATGTCCTTTGGCGTTTTGCATCCTACCGCAGCCAAAATTGTTATGAATAACAATAAACGTGTAAGTTTTGTCATAATGCTTGAAATTAATCCGGCGCAAAATTAGCACATATTTTCGTATTACGCAAAAATTTTTTTGAATATAATATTAATTTTTGTTTTTCGTCGTTAATTAATCTTGAATAATATATGTTAATAATAGATTTTTTAAACGTTTAAAACAATGAGCTCTTTACTTAAAATTCATCCTGTAACGCCGCAACAGCGGGAGATACTGCAAGCCGTTGACATCTTGCGCAACGACGGCGTTATCATTTACCCCACCGACAGCGTATATGCCTTGGGGTGTAGTATGTTTAGCAAAAAAGCAATGGACAGGCTCGCGCTTTTCAAGGGCATCAAACTCGCTAAATCAAGGTTTTCTTTTATTTGCGACAGTCTCGCCAACATTGCAGAATACACTATGCCGCTCAGCGCAAATGTATTCAAAATGTTGAAAAGAAATACGCCGGGGCCGTTCACTTTCATCCTTCCGGCGAGCAAGAAGGTGCCGCGTATGTTCGACAATTCGCGCAAGACTATCGGTCTGCGTGTGCCCGACAGCAAAATCCTTTCGATGATTGTAGCCGAACTTGGCAATCCGCTCGTTACCACGTCCATCCACGATGAGGACGAGGTGATTGAATATTCCACCGACCCGGAGCTGATTTGGGAGCGTTACAAGAACCAGGTGGACCTCGTAATCGACGGCGGCTACGGCAACAACAATCCCACCGCTATCGTGGATTGCACCGGCAAGGAGATTGAGGTGTTGAGGTACGGAATTAAGGATTTGGAGTGGTAATGAATTACATTTTCATTGCGAATGATGGTTGGGTTGAGTAGCCCTCACGGACTACCCTTTGTGATATTGCGCCGTTGGCGCTTTACGTACACAATCGTAGCGCCAACGGCGCGTCAACGCTAAGGGTAGCCCGTGAGGACTACCTATTTTGTATATTTGGTGTTTGTGTAGCGAAAATCATCGCCCCGCTCCATCCTTGCACCCTTTCTTTCATTCCGTCAAAATCCAATACGCCGAATGCGAAGCCTTTGCGGACGAGTAGTTCGGGAAGGTGTTCGTCGTATTTTTCAAAGACGGGGTTTTCGTTGGGATAGAGCAATTCCATTGGCGAGTGGTCTTTGCGGCTCTCCGATGACACTATATTATAAAAGTCTTCTTCCGAAACTTTCATCGTGAACTGCATAAAGTACGGGCGCGAGGCGTTGAGGCCTTTGAGACCGAGACGCGGGGCGCAGACGAGTTTGAGAAATCGTTCCAATGCCAAGAATGCATACGTGCCGAGCCACGGAAACAACGCCCACATATTGCCGCCGAGGTGTATCAAAGGATGGTCTTTCATCCCCGACATTTGGAAACTGTGTCGTGCTTCGGCAAGTCGGTTGACAGCGTGGCTTTTGAGGTAGGGGTATTGTTTGTATTCGCGCAATACGCAGTGCATCCGCTCCAAGATGCGTGTATGAATGTCGCCCGGCACGTCGCCAAAATACGCCGGGATGTTGCCCTTGACGAGTGTTACGTACACAATGCGGCGTTTGTGGTCTATTTCGTCAACTACCCACACTCGACCTGCAATGGCTATTTTTTCGCCGGTTGGAGGCGGTTTTACTATTGTGCCAAGTTCTTGTGAATCAGCCTTGACGCTGTATTCGATGTTTTCTTGGAATACGGCGAAAAATTTGTAATTGTTGATTACTCTTTCGCCTTCGAGACCCACGATGAGGCCGCCATTTTCTGTTTTGGATATGTGACCGTTTTCCAACAGATGTTTCAGCAATATTTTGTAATCGTCTTGGGTGATGCGGCGGAAACACGACAGCGACAGCACCCTCGATGCGAGTTCGCGGGCGGTCATTTCGCCGCTCGATGCGAGTGTGCTCATCGTCTGATGGTAAAGCAAACTGTACGGCATCCTGTCCATTCGCGGCGGCTCCACAAATTTTTCTTCTATATATAATTGTACTATCGCAATGCCCTGCAACATATACCACGGAATAGTTTCGGGCAGCATTGCGCGGGCTTCGGCGTGTTCTTCGCGCATTACAAACCACATTTCTGACGGTTGACCGCGCCGCCCCGTGCGTCCGAGGCGTTGCAGGAATCCCGATACGGTGAATGGCGCGTCGATGTGGAATGCGCGTTCGAGTTTGCCAATGTCGATGCCGAGTTCGAGGGTTGCCGTTGCGCATACCGACATATATGAATCGTCGTCCTTCATCTCCTCCTCGGCACTTTCGCGGTAGGAGGCGGAGAGGTTGCCGTGATGGATGAGAAAACGGTCTTTTTCGTGGTTGACTTCGCAGTATTGTCGCAATACTTGGCAAACAGCTTCACATTCCTCGCGTGAGTTGGTGAAAATCAGACACTTTTTGCCCTTGGTGTTTTCAAAGATGTATAGCAAGCCGGGGTCGGCGGCTTGGAGTGCGGGCATCCCTGCCCGCTTGATAGGCAGGCGAGCCGCCTGCATTCCATCCTCGGTCGTGGCAGGCGGGGACGCCTGCACTCCAACTCCAACCTCGTCTATATAAAAATGCTCCAACGACAGCCGCCAAACGTCTTTTTCGCTCTCAAATTTTGGGATTGAGGTTGCGCGACCGCTGCCGGCGGCGAGAAATTTGCCGGCTAATTCGGGGCTGCCGATTGTGGCTGAGAGTCCAATGCGTCGCGGATTGCAGTTGGCAAGGCGGCAAAGTCGTTCTATCAGGCAGAATGTCTGCATCCCACGGTCACCGCGCAGGAGCGAGTGGATTTCGTCAACAACTACAAAACGCAGATCGCCAAACATCGACGGTATTTCGCCGTGCTTGCGTATCATCAGTGCCTCCAACGATTCGGGTGTGATTTGGAGTATGCCGGATGGCTTTTTGAGGAGTTTGCGTTTTTGGGATTCGGGGGCGTCGCCGTGCCAACGTGTTACGGATATGCCCGCCTCCTCGCAGATGGTTGTGAGACGCTCGTATTGGTCGTTGATGAGTGCTTTTAATGGTGCTATGTAAAGGACGCCGACAGTTGCGGATGGGTTTTCGTCCAATAGTGTCAAAATCGGGAAAAAAGCCGCCTCGGTCTTGCCTGATGCCGTGGATGCCGTGAGCAATACATTATCATCGGTATTGAAAATGGCGTCCCCCGCCGCGTTTTGCACGCCGCGAAGTGTCTGCCATCCGTTGCGGTAGATATAATCCTGTATGAAAGGCGAATATCGTGAGTAAACGTCCATAGGCGGTATGTATTACACTTCAAATTCTGCAAAATCTTGATTTTCAACTGTATCCGACACTGTGTCCGATTTTGCAAACTCAAAGTCGCCCGAATCAAGCAAATCTTTTATCGTCAATCCCGGATTCTGATACAGCAAATCCGACACTTCTATAAAATCCCTGATTACTTCCCTCGGCGTGATGTTTTGGTCGGCACCAATGCGCGAAAATTCGGTCTTGATGAATAGCGACAAGTCGTTGACAGAGAGCTTGTTGTCATAGCCATAAAGACCTGAGTGCATTGTGGATAGTTTTTCGCATAGGACGAGCATTTCTTCCGCTGTGAGGGCTTCTAAGCGGATGATTGGCGCGAGGAGGTCGCGTGTGCCGGGGCGTGAAAATTTGCCTTCCGAAAGTCGCGACCGCAACGCCTCGTAACTGAAAACTCCCCTGTGTTTGTCCTCGACGGTCTGAGGTGTTGCGCCCATAATAATGCCAAGATGCCGTGCCTTGCCTTGCAGGGTGTCGTTGTACATTGTGAGCATCTTTTCATAATTGTATTGGCGCGTGATGGAGTTTGGGATTTTGTAGATGTTGACAAGTTCGTCGATGAAAATCAACATTCCCGTATAACCCGCCTGACGGAAAAACGCCGCAAACAGTTTGATATATTCGTACCAATTGTCGTCGGTGATGATGATATTGACACCGAGGTCTTCTTTGGCTTCTTTCTTGAGCGCGTATTCGCCACGAAACCAACGAATTACCTTTGCCTTGGTGATGTCGTCGCCGTCGATGTAGGCGTGATAGTAGGCGGTGAGTAGCCGCGCAAATTCAAATCCGTGCACCAATTCGCTGAGCGAGGATGTTACGGCTTGGATTTTTTGGTCAACGGCTGTGCGGAGGCGCGGGTCGTCGAAGGTGTAGCCGTTTTCTTGCGCGGCTTGGGTCTGCACGTTGTTTATCCATTTGTCTAATACCAACGTCAATGCGCCGCCTTCGGGTTTGGTCTTTGTGGAGAGGTTTGATATTAATTCTCGGTATGTGGCAAGTCCCTGTCCCTTTGTGCCTTGCAATCGTCGTTCCGGCGAAAGGTCTGCATCCGCAACCACAAATCCCTTGTCCATCACGTAGTTTCTTATCATTTGGATGAGGAAACTCTTGCCCGAGCCGTACCGCCCCACGATGAAGCGGAACGACGCGCCGCCCTCGCTGATTATCTCAACGTCGTGGAGGAGTGC
>JAGCRY010000040.1 GCA_017964465.1 Bacteroidales bacterium
ACTTTCATCCATCAGGAGCAGAGGCAAGTTGATTGCAATATGCGTGGGTGGCGCCTTGCTCGCCTTCGTTCTCGGCGACTTCATATCGTCGGGCGCAACCATTTTTGGAGCGAGCCAGACCAAGATGGGCGACATCAACGGAAATACGATAGATTACGTACAATTCCAGCAGCAGGTAGAGTCAAGACAGGCTTTCATGGAACAATTGTACGGACGCAATGCCCTCAACGGTAACGTAAATGACGAGGTACGCGACTACGTTTGGCAGCAAGCTGTCAGGGAAAACACCATCCTCAAAAACGCTAACGACCAGGGTGTCATAGTTACCGACGCAGAAATCGCCAACCTCGTGCAGACCGGATACGTAACAGGCACAATACGTCAGATGTTCTCCGATCCTCAAACCGGCATTTATGACCCATTGGTAGCTAACAATTACATACAGCAGGGTCGCCAAGACAAGACAATACGTTTCATCTGGCAGAATTTGGAGAACGAACTCCGCCAAAGCAGGCAAATGGAAAAATACCTCAGCATGGTCAACGCAGGCATGTACGTCACGACAGCCGAAGTTGAGCGCGAATTTGCTCAGAGGACCCAGATTTCGGACATCAAGTATGTCTCAATACCCTATTCTGACATTAAGGACGAGGAAGTCAATGTATCCGAAGACAAAATCAAGGCTTTCTACAATGAGAACATCAAACGTTATGTATCTACATCAGAGACCCGCGACCTCTCTTACGTAGTGTTCGACGTTATCCCTACCGACAAGGACAGCGCAGAAGCTTTGAAAATTGCAAACTCCATCAAACCCGGACTTGAATCAGCAACCCCGGCAGAGATAGAGTCGTTCATCAATTCAAAGTCTGACGTTCCATACGCACCATACCATTACAGCAAAGGCGACCTCTCCAACCCGACTGTGGATGAAATGATGTTTTCTCAGGAGCCCGGATTTGTGTACGGACCATACGTTGAGGGCGAATACTACAACCTCGCACGACTCATCAGCAGAGATATGCGTCCTGATTCAGTGGAAGTTTCTCACATCCTCCTTGCACTCAACAATCCTGCAGACTCACTCACTGTGAAAGCAAAAGCTGACAGCCTCCTCGGTGTTTACAATTCAGGAGTTGATTTCGGCGCATTGGCTGCACAGTTCAACGAAGGCGGCGCACCGTCCGACTCTGGCAAGGTAGGCTGGCTTACTGAACGTTCAAACATCGTTCCCGAGTTCTTGAATGCAAGTTTCGCAACTGAAAAAGGCAAAACAACAATCGTAAGGTCTGCGTATGGTTACCATATCATCAAAGTAACCGACAAGACTTCTCCAAAACAGAAAGTTTCAGTAGGCATTGTGTCTGTAGACATTCGTCCGAGCGACCAAACCCGCCAGGCTGCATACGCCAAGGCAAGCGAATTTGCAGGACGCAACAGGACACGCCAGCAGTTTGAACAGGCTGTGACCGAGCAGAAACTTCCTGCACGTGTAGCACCAGGCATCACTTCAAACACCTCTCAAATCCCTGGTATCGAAAACTCCCGCGAAATAATCCGAGATGCCTTCAATGAAGAAAAATCCCAGGAAGTTTCCGGCGTTTACGAAATGGGTGACAGGTTCATTGTTGCAGTTATGACAGGCGTACATCCCAAAGGCACTCAGAGCCTTGCATCTGTAAAGAACGAAGTTACACGCCTCGCCACAAATGACGCAAAGGGCGACGCTATCCTCAGCAAACTCGGCAGCGTAAGCAGCGTTGACGAAGCTGCAAACAAGATGGGCAAGGAAGTGAAAGACGCAACATCCGTACACCTCGACATGGTTCAGATACCCGGTATCGGTTTCGAGCCCAAAGTAATCGCAGCAGCGGCTGCATTACAGCAAGGTCAAGTGTCAGCTCCTATCAAGGGCGAGAACGGTGTTTACGTTTTGCAAAACACATCCTTCACCCCCGCCCAGGCTATCCAGCCCATAAATGTCAAGACCGACAGGACTATGATGGAATCTGACCTCAAAAACAGGGCTTCATACCAGGCTTACCAGTCGATTATCGACCAGGCAAACATAACAGACCAGAGGGTGAAATTCTACTAAGTCTCATTTATAATAATTAATATAATAAACAAGGCGCGGCATCCATGAGAGGCTGCGCCTTTTTTTTGCCATTTTTTTTGCATTTATTGAATAAAAAAACATAACTTTGCAGATTGAACCAAAATCATCGCGTATCCAAATGGAAAACATCATAAACATCAACGGCGTTAATGTCCGCTACAAGACCACTGGCGAAGGCGACGACGTACTGCTGCTGCACGGTTGGGGATGCAACATCGAAATCTGGAAGCCCATACAGGACGGACTCGAAAAGCATCACCGTGTCACAGCAATCGACTTCCCGGGATTCGGACAGAGCCAAGAGCCACCGGAAATCTGGGGAGTGGAAGAATATACACAATGCACAGAGAGACTGATTGAGCAACTTGGACTACAAAAACCAACGCTCATCGGACATTCCTTCGGCGGCAGGGTGTCTATATTGCTCGCCTCGCGCAATAACTATGTCGGCAAAGTGATTTTGACTGACGCGGCGGGCATAAAACCTCAAAGCACAAAAATATCCGTTTCGAGGATTTTCTCGAAACTCAAGAAAGCTACCGCCAAAGTAATCGGCGAAGCGGCTACAGAAAAACTCGTTCGTCCGTTCGTAAACTCCTTGGCATCAGAAGACTACAAAAACGCATCGGGAATAATGAAGGAAGTGCTCAAAAAAGTTGTTGACGAAGACCTGCAACACGTGATGCCTTCCATCAAAGCCCCCACCCTACTCATTTGGGGCGCAAACGACACCGCGACACCTGTTTCCGACGCACAGATAATGGAAAAACTGATTCCTGACGCCGGACTCGTGGTGGTGCCGGGGTGCACTCACTTCGCGTTTTTGGAAAACACGCCGTTTTTCCTCACAGTGGCAGAAAACTTCCTAAAAAGCTAAAAAATGAACATGGAAAACATCTTGACAATTATATTCTTGACTGTGGCTGCGGCATGGGTCTGCGTAAAACTCGGCTACGAGTTGCAGATGTTCCAGCAGAACAGTTACCGCAACGAGCGCTATTTCAAGTGGCTCGGCAAAAACTACGCAACCTTCGACCGAATTGTGGAACTCGCGGCATTGGTTGTGATAGCCATAATATGGTTCATCGGTATAAACAAAATGTGGCTTATTTTGCCATCACTGCTGCATCTGGCACTGATAGCTAAAAATTTGACGCGCAAATCAAAAGTGAAACTCAAATTCACATCCCGCGCCAAACGTCTATATTTCACATCATTAGCGATAGTTGCGATCGGAATCGCAGCAAACTCCCTCTATAACGGCATGATGGGCGGACTACTGACGGCAGCCGCAAACGGAGTTTTGACATGCATCATTCTACCGATAGCGAACATCATACTCCGACCCGTAGAAAACCACATAAACAACTGGTACATCAATGACGCAAAGCGCATATTAAAAGAGCATCCAGGACTGATAATTGTCGGCATAACAGGCAGTTATGGCAAAACCAGCACAAAGCATTTCCTCGAAACCATCCTTTCGCAGAAATACAACGTGCTGATGACGCCGGGCAGTTTCAATACAACTATGGGCGTCGTCCGCACCATCCGTGAATACCTCAAGCCCACACATGAAGTATTCATCTGCGAGATGGGCGCAAAGCAGATTGGCGACATAAAGGAAATATGCGACCTCGTTCACCCAAAATTTGGCATCCTGACTTCCGTTGCCGAGCAGCACCTCGACACTTTCAAGAACATCGAAAATGTCCGCAAGACCAAATTTGAACTCATCGACTCACTTCCACAAGATGGCTGTGCATTCCTCAACGCCGACTATGAAATAATCCGCACTACAAACCACGGCAAACCCGCCGAATACTACTCCACAACCGACAAAACTGCGAATTATTATGTTGACATGGACAACCTGTCCTATTCGCAGGACGGTACGGATTTCGGTGTCATAACAAGCGGCGGCGAAACACTCCAAATGCGCACTCCCCTACTCGGCGACTACAACATCAGCAACATACTCGCTTGTGTAGCCTGTGCTTTCAAACTCGGATTAACAAAAGAGCAAATTTCGTTCGGCATCCACAAGCTCCGTCCCGTAGAACACCGCATGGAAATCAAACCCAATGGCGCAGGCGTGGTTATCATCGACGACGCCTTCAATTCAAACCCCAAGGGCGCAAAAATGGCGTTGCAGATATTGTCGGAGTTCCCTGGACAAAGGTTTGTCATCACGCCCGGTATCATCGAACTCGGCGACAAACAGTATTTCTACAACGAACAACTCGGCGAACAGATAGCCGACAGCGTGGATTTTGCAGTGTTGGTAGGCGCAAAACAGACCGCCCCGATTTACGACGGACTCATCAAAAAATCGTTCCCGACAGACAAAATCTACATCGCACAAAACCTCAACGACGCCGCACAATGGGCGTTTGCACGAACAAATCCCGGCGACGTGGTGTTGTTTGAGAACGACCTGCCGGACTTGTTTTAGATGAAAGGTGATAGAAAAGTATAAAGTTGAAAAATCGTAAGTAATTAAGATAGAAACATGATAACAATAGCAGTATTATTCGGCGGTGTTTCGGTGGAACACGAAATATCCGTAATCTCTGCGGTTCAGACGATTAATGCCTTCCCAGAGTACAAATACAATATCGTTCCAATCTACATTTCCAAGGAGGGCGAATGGTACACTGGACCTGGACTAACAGTGATGTCCAACTACCGCGACATGAAGAAACTCCTCTCGTGGTGTGAAAAAGTCTATATGACACCGACTCGCGGAGATTTCAATCTCTACCGCTCAAAGACCAACATGTTCAAGAGCAGGGTCGTCACAAAAATAGACGTTGCATTCCCGATTCTCCACGGCAGCTACGGCGAGGACGGCTCGTTGCAGGGATTTTTTGAAATGATTGGCATCCCATACGTGGGCAGCAATCTCCGAGCCTGCAACATAGCCATGGACAAAATCGCCACAAAATACATGTGCAAGGCCAATAACATTCCATGCGTGGACTACATGTGGACAACAGACCGCGAATGGTTTGAAAAGCATGACGCAGAGAAGGCACGTGCCGAACAAATCGGTTACCCGCTCATCGTCAAACCTGCAGGACTTGGCTCGTCTGTCGGCATCTCAAAAGCCGCAAACGCCGAGGAACTCGACCGCGCCGTGGACCTCGCTGCAAAGTTCACCGACAAAATCATCATCGAGAAGATGGTACAAAATCTTCAGGAGATAAACTGCTCAGTATATGGAAGTTATCACGACTGCCACGCCTCCGTACTTGAAGAACCCATCCGCAGCGGCGACATCCTCAGCTATCAGGACAAATATATGGGTTCGGGTTCGTCGAAAGGCGGCAGCAAAGGCATGAAGATGGGCGGCAAATTTGGCGGTGCAAAATCCGCCGGCAGCAAAGGCATGTCAGGTTCGCAGCGCAAGTGCCCCGCCGACCTGCCCGCCGACGTTACAAAGCGCATCCAAGACCTCGCCATCAAGACTTTCAAGGAGATGAACGCCTCGGGCATCATCCGCATCGACTTCATGCGCGATTCCGTAAGCGGCGATGTATATATCAACGAAATCAACGCCATCCCCGGCTCGCTGTCGTTCTACCTCTGGGAGGCGACAGGCAAGAAGTTTGTGGACGTTCTCGACGAAATAATCAACATCGCCATCAAGGAATGTGATGCCAAGCACAAGATGCTCTCGAGCTTCGATCAAAACATTTTCGCGATGGGCGGCGGTTTCAGTGCAACCGGCGCAAAGGGCGCAAAACGATAATATATTGTCCAAAAAGGACAATTTTGTAGAGCAAAACCATAATAGAGGCACGACAAACCGTGTCTCTATTTTTATTTAATGTAATTTCATTATAAATATAACAGCTAAATACACAAATTCATAGACAAAGCAAAAGTAAATATAGAATTTTACATAAATTTTTTGCATAAAAAGTTTATAATTGTTAAAAATACACGTATCTTTGCACCGAAAAACATGGAACACCAATCGTTGGTCAAGGGGGTAAAAGACCAAGCAGAACAGGAGGAAAACCAACTAACTAAATACTAATCTAATCATCGTATAAGAAATTGGAAAACGATCGACAAGCCATGGACAATGGGGAGCGGTGTCCACGGATAGTGTCTATGAAACACACTAAACGCTTCAACATCACGGGTACGTGCTACCCAGAGGAACATTACATGGTGAACATCAACGACAGAATCAACCAAATGGAAGAACTGATTGACGAAGGTCGCTACATCACCATCAACAGAGGACGTCAATATGGCAAAACAACACTCTACTTTAATCTCGTGCAAGTGCTGAGAAAAAAGTACTTGGCGTTTTCCATAACATTTGAAGGCGTGGAAGACAAAATTTTCGCATCTTCCGACACTCTTGCGTATGCAATGGTGGAAAGAATGTACAAAAACATCAAACGAATCCACAACGACGAAGCTGTGGAAGTTGCGAAAAAAAAATTTGAACAAACACTCGAAAGCCATTCTTCCAACAGACAAATGACATTCGAGGAACTATCGGAGTTTGTGTCTGACCTCTGCGACGAAAGTCCAAAACCTGTAGTGCTTATTATCGACGAAGGCGATAATGCAAGCAACTACGATTCTTTCATCAGCCTTCTCGGACTATTCCGCAGCAGCTTTTTGCGCAGACAGGAGTACCCGACCTTCCAGTCAGTTATACTGATTGGTGTGTACGACATCAGAAACCTGACATACAACGACCACAAGTTCCCGAACTCGCCGTACAACATAGCCACACCGCTCGAAATTGACATGTCGTTCACCGCCATAGAAATCAAAAACATGCTTGACGAATACGACAAAGACCACAATGCGGGAATGGACACCTCCATGATAGCACAGATGATTCACGACTTCACAAGCGGATATCCATTCTTAGTGTCAAAAATATGCTACATAATTGACGAGGAAAACTACGGATGGAATGCCGATGGCGTCATGTTAGCAATACAAGATATCCTGAACGAAAAAATCACACTGTTCACAGAATTCTACAACCTGATGGACGAGTATCCTGAACTCAAAAACCTCATCAAGGAAGTTTTGCACGGACAGTACGTAAACTACAGCGTTGACGTTCAGGAAATCAAACTTGCATCCACATTCAACTGGATTTCAGAAGACCACAGCCGCGTAAAAATAGCCAACCGTATTTTTGAAATGTGGCTGAAAAACACCTTTGTTTCTGAAAATCATCAGCAAAGACTACGAGCTTCATAGTTTTATAGTAATCAGACGATAACAAATCGGACAAAACCCGCGCCAACAGACTTTAAGAACTGCTGGCGCAATTTTTTTATGGGCAAAATTTTGTAATGATTGGAAAATGGATTAAATTTGCTGCAAAACCCAATAAAATGTTTGCAACATGGAAGACGTCTATTCAATAATAATGCTTGCAATGGGCGGAGGCATATTGCTCTACGCACTCATCGCCTACCTGAGCGGCGACACGATATTTATGTTTCCACACACATATTCCATCCCCACCGACAAGAAAAACAAAAAGCCATACGCCCGAAAATTCGCGAAATTAATGGCGTTGATTGGACTTGCCTTTGTCATTAGCGGACTTGTAGGGTTCACATACAT
>JAGCRY010000041.1 GCA_017964465.1 Bacteroidales bacterium
AGGCAGCATTTCAACTTGCCGCACTGCCCCGCCAACTTCTGCGGATTGAGCGAGAGTTCCTGTTGACGCGCCGAATTGGTGGTAACAGACACAAAATTGGTAATCCACGTTGCACAGCACAATTCGCGACCGCAAGGACCAATGCCGCCAATGCGACCCGCCTCCTGACGTGCGCCAATCTGTTTCATCTCGATGCGGATTTTGAACTCGTCAGCCATTATCTTAATCAGTTCGCGGAAGTCAACTCGCTCATCTGCAATATAATAGAATATCGCTTTGGTGCCGTCGCCTTGAAACTCCACGTCGCCGATTTTCATATTCAATCTCAACGACTCGGCAATCTCGCGTGAACGCAACATCACACCGTCTTCGCGGGCAATGACCTGTTTCCACTTCTCCACGTCCGATTTTTTAGCCTTCCTGTAAATTTTCTTAAACTCCATCTGCGGATTGAGTTTGGCGCGTTTGAGCATCCAATTTACAAGTGGGCCTTTTACGGACACCACGCCGATGTCGTGTCCCGGCGACGCCTCCACCGCCACCATGTCGCCGACTTCAAGGTCGAGGTTGTTGATATTGCGGTAAAAACCTTTCCTTGTGTTCTTGAACCTCACCTCCACGATGTCGCAGAACGTATTGGGCGCGGGCGGAATGTCGTCGAGCCAATCGCGGATATCAAGTTTGTTGCAACTGTTGCAGCCCAAGCACGTAGCATTGCCCTCCTGACCAACGTCCTTGGAGGTTATCTGTATGGCGGAACAGCCGCGCTGTATGTTTTGATATTTATCTATTTCTTCCATTTTATATATTGAAAAATCAGGGCAAAGGTAAGAATTTTTTTGGATATTCTGAATCTTTTTAGCAAATTTGCAGACGTAAAGATTAAAAAGCATATTGATATGGAGACAAAGACCAAAAATAAGACAGCATCGCCAACGGTTCAAAAATATTGGGACAGGGTGGAGGCTTGGAACCTCAACAACACACAGAGGTTTGAATTGGGTATGATGTTGCTCAATAGTTATCAGCCTGCAACGACAGAACCTAAAAAATCAATGTTTGACGATGATTTCGACGTAGAGGAATACGAAAGGAATCTCCGTCCCTACACTATGGACGAAATCAACGCAATGCTTGACGAGGCGGAGGCACAGGAAGGCATCCCCGATGAGGAGGCGTGGAGCGACGAAGAATTGGAATTAATGGGACTCAAAGAACCTGAATTGGCAATGGCAGTATGAAAACGAAATGGAAACCCATCGCAATGCAGGGACGACGACAAATCGTCGACTACATTCTCAAAAAATTTGGCGAAATAGCCGTGAAGAATTTTATGTTGGAAATCCACGACACAATACGGTTGCTCAAAAGCAATCCGTATATGTCGCCTATTGACCCACTGTTTGACGACCGCGCAAAAACATACCGCAGCATACTAATCAATAGGCGGAGCAAGATGGTCTATTATATAGAAGATGACACCATCCAAATTGCAGGCTTTTGGGACTGCCGCCGAGACCCGGAGGCTGCGGCAAAAGAAGTAAAATAACTTTCACACGCTACGCCGCCCGCTTCATTCTCAATAGCGACGACAATTTAATGGCAACATCGGTGAAAACCAACTTGCCATACGCATTCCTTTCTATATTGGCGCACGCCTCGGAGAGCAACGACGAAATTTGCGCAACGTTGCCAATGTGGACAAACTGAGCAAACTTCTGCGCAAACCCCATCTCCGCCGGAGTCATCCTCACAAGGCTCTTGTCGGCACTACTGAGCATAAAACATTCACGTATCATCCGTTGGCAATAGTCGAAAAACTGTTTTTGTTTTTCACGACCGAGTTTGCTCAAGGTTTCGGAGAGTTTGATGATTTGGTCGTATTTCAATGCAAAACTTTCCCTCATCAACGTCGTAAACAGCGAAAACTCAGGAGGTTCGCCGCCTTCGTGAAGTTGCTCCATCACTTCGAGAGCCGCGAGATAATTGCCATTAGCCAATGTAGCCGCACTCTCGATGTTGGTCTTGGACACATCGGGGAATTCGGCTGAGAGCGAGGCAATGATGTCGCTGTCTTCGGGACGGTTGATTTTTATGAGTTGAGTTCTCGACCTGATTGTGGTCAAGATCTGTTCCTCATTTTCAGACACTAAGACAAACAACGTCTTTGGCGGCGGCTCCTCAATCATTTTAAGAAGTTTGTTGGCGCAAGTCTCGTTCATCTTCTCCGGCATCCAAATAATCATCACCTTATATTCGCTTTCAAAGGTTTTGAGACTGAGTTTGCGGATGATTTCTTGGCTTTCCTGCGCGAAGATTGCGCCCTGAGCATTGTCGCTGCCAATATAATCGTACCAATCGTCGAGACGGTGATAATTGCGTTTCAACACAAATCCGCGCCACGAGTCGATGAAATTGTCGGAAACGGGGTGAGAGTCGCCGGATTTGAGTTTTACGACAGGATACACGAAATGCAAGTCGGGATGGATAAGTTTCTGATACTTTTGACATTGCGGGCATACACCGCAACTATCAGTTTCAGTCCTATTGGTACACGTGATGTACTGCGCGTAAGCAATCGCCAACGCGAGTTTGCCGCAGCCCTCCGGACC
>JAGCRY010000042.1 GCA_017964465.1 Bacteroidales bacterium
AAGGTGTGCGCTCACGCCGCCGCGCTCGTAAAATTTGTAAAAGTCGCCGCGAGGTTTGCCTGCCTCGTAGTTGATTTGGGATTTGCGGTTGCCGTTGGGGTAGAGTTCAATCCAAACGCCTATCTTCTTGCCAGTTACGTCGGTTTGGTTGGTGGGGCCTTCGTAGGCGGCGAGTGTCTTGCCGTAGGTGACGGGCGCGGCAAAAAGTTCGGGCATAAAGATGTGCTTGTAAGTTTCGGTGGTGTCGTTGAAAATCTTCGCCAGCATCATCGCGTGCTGCCCCGCCTTCTTGTTGTCGTTGGCGGCGTAAAATTTGTCCTGAAATTCGGTGATTGTTGCCTTCAATTCGTCAACCTCAGCCTTGTATTTGAGGCGTACCGATTTGTCCTTGTCCTTGTTGAAGGCGTTGTAGAGCGTATTTTCGGCGGAAGTGAGGTTGTATTCCTTCTGCGGCGCTTGGCGGAAAATTTTGTGATATGTAAACGCCAATATAAACACCCCGTCGGGCTTCGACGGATTGGCGGCGTTGTATTTTTTGACGGCTTCCATACACTCCGTATAGTTCTCAGACTCATAGAGTTGCATTACCTTGTCAAATTTCTTGTCCTGTGCCTGCGCCGTCATAGCGAGCACGATTATTGCTGTTATGATTAGGAGTTTTTTCATTTTGTTATTGTGATTTTTGACGACGTAATTGCGCCGCCGGTTTGTATTCTGATAACGTAAATTCCGCCCGTCAAATTGTATGCCTGACATTGAAAGGTGTTGGTTTTTGGATTGTAATTGCTAACTCTCCGCCCAAGCACATCTGCAATCTCCACGCGGTCGATTGTTTGCGTGGATTTAATTTCTATAATGCCTTGACGCACTGAGATTTGTGGCGTTTGTGGCGATGTTTTTTCAGTTGTTATGGCTACGTATTCCGACACGCCTTCTGACATTGTGAAGTCGGCGACGGCGAGTTCATTTTTTAGGGTGTTAACTTCCTGACATTGTGTCTCATAGCCATCGGCGACTGCGCATACGTTGTAAGTCTTGTCGGCGAGTGTTGGGCGCACGTATTGACCCTCCGCATCGCACGTAATCGACGAATAATTATAATCGTGTCCGTCCAAATAAATCTTCGCTTTTATTGGGTTGCCGTTGAAGTCAACTACCTGACCTCTAATGCCTTGCAATGCGCCGCAAACATACAATAAAAGTCCGTCGCGGTGACGCTGCCAATAATTTTCCAAGAGGTCGCAGCGCAAGGTTTTTAGTGTGGAAAGTTCTATCGTAATCTCCCGACAACGCTCCGAATACAGCATCCAGTCCTGCCGTCCGCCCGCCACTTTGTACCATTTGCTGCCAAAAACGTAGCCTTCTTTGTTGACGGATTTCATACCTTCGGGCGCAAATGTGCGTAAAGTATCAATGTATTTTTGACAAATATCCTCGAACCAATCCTTGTCGGCGAGACCCATTTCCGATTCATAAAAACTGTCCCACGGATAATTCAAAACCTCGTCGCCGCCGTGCATATTGGCCGACAGCGCGAAATGCCTACTTTTTGCAAAATTCATCATTGCAATAGTCTCAGGTTCAAGGTTTTGCGTGCTTTTTGCCAATGCGCCCAACTGTGGAAAATTTCGGTTTAAATCCACATTGTTGGCATTGTAGCGGCGCGACTCGGCGACAGTGCCATTGCCGCCGTAATAAGTGCCGTCGGGATTGGCTAACGGGTTGATATACAATACTATATTGTTGATGATGCGGGTTGCGGTGGCATCGTTGTCATAATTACTTAAAAGATAATCTATCAGCCTGAGCATCAGCACATAACCGCAGGTTTCGTCGCCGTGCATCGTTGACGTCAGGAATACACGCGGGCGCGAGAGTGTGTCTCCGTCGGCGGTGATGCGTATCGCCAATAGTTGCCGACCCTCCGCACTCGCCCCAATATCAACGACTTGCGCAAGGTCAGGATGCTTCGCCGCAAAATTTTCCATCATAGCCACGTAGGTTTCGTATGTTGGATAATGCGCCCAATCCTGCATCTCCTCAATGCTTTGCGCCATATCGATGTAGTTTGCGCTTTTGGATAACGATTTGATACTCCGCACATTATAGGCGTATTGTGGCAAAATCGTCCGCAATGTCATCAATTCGCTTTCGTTGGCGTATGCTGTGATGATGCCGTCGCGGATGTTGCTGATAGACACCGCATTAGACAGCCGCGAAATGTCGCCTGCCGTTGCCGTCGGGATTGTGATTTCGTAATCCTGCGCGTGGACGGATGCCGCGAAAATGAGAGTCAATATTATGCTAAACAATTTTTTCATACCCCAAAGTTGCAAATTATTTCTGAGATAACAATCCTTTTTTTCACAAAATTTTTTAACTTTGTTGACGTTATATAGTCAAAATCACAAAACGAACACTATGAAAAAAGTATTGACATATTTGATGGTTTTTTCGTTGATGATGATGTCGGCGTGCAATCAGCGCAGCGGCTCGGGCAATTTGCTTACCGAGGTGCGCAAGGTGGAGAATTTTGGCGGCATCATTGTTAGCGGTGAGATGTCTGTAACCATCACTCATTCAGACAAATACGAGGTCAAGGTAACAGCCGACGACAATCTTATTAAGCACGTGAACACCAAGGTGAAAAGTGGGTTTCTCTGCATTACTTGCAGCCGTCAGCCTGAGGAGAGCGACATTTCCATTTCGGTTGCTATGCCTAACATCCATTCTATTGAAACAGAGGGCAATGTTGGGGTTGACATCAAGGAAGGTTTTCGCGTCAACAACCTCGAAATCAGGTCTTTCGGCAGCGGCAATATTGACATCAACGGCATCACAGCCACCTCCGCAATCAAAATCCTCAACCGTGGCAGTGGCAATATTTCTTTGACTGGCAATGCAAAACTGTTTTCGTGTGTAACGCGCGATGCCGGCAATGTGTTTGCGGATATGCTTGACGCAGAGGAGGCTGTCGCCAAAGTAGGCGGTTCAGGCAGTATTTTCGTGAAGACCAGCGGCAAACTCAATGTCATTGTCGCCGGTTCGGGCAGTGTTTTCTATAATGGCAAACCATCGATGATTAGCAAGTACATCACCGGCTCTGGCAGCGTGAAACAAAGGATGTAATTTGCTCTATTCCAACGATTTAACAATCCATTTTCCAATCTCTAAATAATCTTCGATAGAGTAGGGGACGCCGCGAGAATTTAGGTTCCAATCTACTTCGATTGTTGTGGAAAATTGTAGCGTGGAGCCGTAATTGATTTCGTTCCACCAATCGGCGGTCATTCCGTCGTAACTATTGAAAGAGTCCTTGACGGATTTGGGCGTGAAGCCAGATTGCCGCGCAAAACGATGCCAAAAATTCACTAAGTTGCTGTGTTTCTTGCCGTTGCCATACAAGTCGTAATACGAAAAACTATTGCCCTCAAAACCGCCCGGAAACATTCCGTGAACGTCCCAAAACATTGAGTATGAGTAATTTTGCGCACTTTCGCGGATTGATTGTTCGATGCGGCGGATTGCGGGATGAAATGGAATCCCGCCCCAATCGCGGTTGAAATCCACGGGCAACTGCATCCGCCCGCTCTGACCGTTATAAACGCTCTCCACATCTACCATCGGCACGATTTTGAAGATGTGGGTTTTCAACAATTTTTGATTGCAACTCTCTGACATCAAGTATCTTATCATTCCTTCCATTACGTAACTGCCAACGCTTTCAAAGGCGTGTTGACGGCAAATAATCCAGACGAGTTTTTTGTGTTTGCGTTTTGGCTTTTTTGTAATTGTCAATTGGTTGACATTCAGATTGTTGGCTGTGCTAAGGAGAGTGTCGATTTGGAGATATTTGGAGTTTTTGATTTCGGACAATAGAATTTGCAGCCGTGAATATGTGTATGGAAATCCTGTGGAAATATAAGTGGTGTCGGCGGTCGGCGTGATTCGCAATATAAAACCGCCCGAAATTCCGCTCTGCCTAACGTGTTGAAAATCAATATTATCGTTGCTGATTGTTGGGAAAAATGGTGAATGGACTGTTTTTGCAAATAATGTCTTGAATGTCAGCACGGTGTCGCGTCGGTAGCCCGTAACGCCAAAATTGAACCACACGCCGCAAGTATTGACGCTATCCACGTATGGCGAGAATTTCACTGTGTTTGTCGCCGCGTCGTAGGCGCAAAAGCCGACGTTTTGGTTTTCGAGATTGTTAATCACCGAAAATTCCTGCGCCGCCGCCGTAGAAACGGAAATTATCAATAATAGTATGACAATCAGCATATTACAAACGTCAATTACGCCGCCTACGGCGACTTTTTATAAAACAAAAATTACCGTGAATTTATTCGTCAATTATCGAAAATTTCTATAAAAATTGACGATAATTGATGTTAAAATTGACGGTAATTTTCGTTAATAAAATTTTCGTAAGAAAATTAGCGTTTTACCAAGTCGAGGGTGTCTTGTGCGATGACGAGTTCCTCGTTTGTGGGAACTACAACGACCTTCACCTTCGATGTCGGCTTGCTGATGACCATCTCCTTGTCGCGGAGACCGGTGTTGATGGTGTCGTCAAACTCTACGCCGAGCCATTCCAAGTTCATCGCAACGCCACGACGTGTGGTGTCGCCCTTCTCGCCGATGCCGCCGCAGAATACGATGGCGTCGCAACCGTTCATTGCAGCCATATATGCGCCGATGTACTTCTTGATGCTGTAATCCTGCATCTTGCAAGCGAGGGCGGCGCGGTATTCCTTGCGGACAAATGCTGCCTCCTCCACGTCGCGCATATCGGACGAAACGCCCGAAACGCCCAAAACGCCGGATTGCTTGTTGATGAAGTTGTTCATATCTTCGGGCTTCAACGCGCCGTTTTCAAACAAGTAGGGGAACACTGCGGGGTCGATGACGCCACAACGTGTGCCCATCACAACGCCTTCACACGGTGTCAAGCCCATCGACGTATCAACAACCTTGCCGTTGACGATAGCCGCCAGAGATGCGCCGTTGCCGATGTGGCAGGTGATGAGTTTGGAGTTGTTGTAGTCGAGTCCGAGGATTTCGCAGGCGCGTTTGGAGACGTACCTGTGGCTCGTGCCGTGGAAACCGTAACGGCGGATATGGAGTTTTTCGTACAATTCGTAAGGAATTGCATACATATAGGCGTAGTCGGGAATGGTCTGATGGAATGCCGTGTCGAATACTGCAACCTGCGGGAGCGAGGGCATTGCCTTCTTCATTGCGCGGATGCCTTTGAGGTTTGCCATCTGGTGGAGCGGTCCGAGAGGTGCAATTTCTTCAATCTTGGCGATTACCTCGTCGTTGATGATGACGCTCTCCTTGAAAAATTCGCCGCCGTGGAGCACGCGGTGTCCTGGCCGGCTATGCGCTGCTCTACTATTAGGGGAAGGAGGACGGTATGAACGAACCCACCATTGCTGACCTCAAGAAGGAGGCTTGGCGCTACGCCGAGCAGGACTGGCGGT
>JAGCRY010000043.1 GCA_017964465.1 Bacteroidales bacterium
AGCCTCCGTACCAACGACGGAAACAGTGTCGCCAAGTTGAAGCCTCAATTCCCTCGACGCCAACAAATCGACGCCAGAACGATTGACCCTTGTGATGTTGCAGCCGTAAATCCTGCGCAATGCAAGGCTGCCGAGCCTCTTGCCGTTCACTTCGGGTTTTGTAACCACGATGCGGCGGTTGATGAACTGACTGTTTTGACGCACCCATTGTTGACGTTCCATAGGAATCTCCTTGCCAAACTGCGCGGTGATAGTCTCGGTATCGGATGCGGTGAGAATCACAAAAAGTTTGTCGTGAAGATGCAACACGGTTTCGGGAGTTGCAAGGGTGATGACATTGGTCTCCGACGACCAATGGCGCGACACCACAAAATCCCTGTCAGGAAAGAGTTTCTTAATCTCGCGGATAGTCTTGCCAGCGATTGCGGGATTTTCCACTTCGAGAGAAACGGCTGTTGCGGCATTGGCATCCTCAACTACAAGAGCGTCGATGGCGTCGTTTTCCTTCTTGAAGTCAACCTTGAAAATCAACTTCACCACAATCATACTCAATATAATGCCGATGACACCGAGCGGATAAGCCACAGCGTAACCCATTGCCATAGTGGAATTTACCTCGCCGGTCATCTCCTTCAACGCCTGTTGAGCCGCACCGAGTCCGGGAGTATTGGTTACTGCACCCGACATAATGCCCACCATCGTGGGTACGTCGATGCCGGTGATGAAATGAATAATCAACGCCGTAATCGCACCGAGGAACACGACACCCACCGCAAGCGCGTTGAGAGTGATGCCGCCCTCCCTGAACGACGAGAAAAAACCGGGGCCGACCCTCATACCAATTGCAAAAATGAACAAAATCAAGCCGAAATCCCTAAGGAAATCAATGAGCACGGGTTCCATACTCAGCCCGAAATGTCCCATAACGATGCCCACAAACAATATGAATGTAGCACCAAGCGATATGCCGGCAATCTTGACCTTGCCGAGCAACAATCCAAGCGCGATAATCACGCCCAATAGCAATATGGAATGGGCGATGCCCTGTCCACACACCAAATCAGTAAACCAATTCATTTTTAATTTTTAAAATTTTGCGCAAAATTACAAATTTTTTCCGCACGCGGGCATATCTTTAATAGAAATTTATCGTAAATTTATTTTTAAGCGGGATATTTTATTTTTTGGATAATTTGTCTTATATTTGTCCCCAACAAACTTCGGAATTATGGAAAGAATATTTAACGTTGCAGGCCCTAACAAGCCAAATATGGAATACACAATCGACCCTCTGACACGTGTCGATTTGGACGAAGTGCTTAACCTTATCAATCAAAACAAATATTTTGTCCTCCACGCGCCACGTCAGACGGGCAAAACGTCGATGCTCCTCGCTCTGAGAGACTATCTCAACAAGGAGGGCAAGTATTTTTGTGTATATGCCAACATTGAGCCTGCCCAGGCTGCGCGCAACAATGTCGCAAGCGCGGTAGGATGCTGTTGTGAAATCATTGCCGACGAAATCGACCTGATACTGGACACCAACAAATATACAAAAATATATGAGGCAGAGTTCAAGGACAAAGAAGAAAACACGCGTCTGAGAATGTTCCTCACGTTTGTGAGCAAAGACTTGGGCAAGCCTTTCATTCTCTTTATCGACGAAATAGACGCAGTGGTAGGCGACTCGCTTGTGTCTATTCTACGGCAATTGCGCTCCGGCTACGACAAACGTCCCGACCATTTTCCACAGTCGATCATACTCTGCGGCGTGAGGGACGTGCGCGACTACCGCATCGTGCTATCCAATCAGGATGTCATTACGGGCGGGTCGGCATTCAACATCAAGACCACGTCGCTAAGGATGGGCAATTTCACCAAAGACGAAATCCGCGCATTATACCAACAGCATACCGACGAAACAGGACAAGTGTTTGATGAAGAATGTTTTCCGATGATTTGGAACGCCACAGAAGGGCAGCCGTGGCTCGTTAACGCAATCGGCAACGAGGTTACATACAAAATGAAAGAAAACCGCGACCGAAGCATCAAAATCATTCCCGAAATGATTTTCAAAGCCAAGGAAAACCTCATTTACCGTCGCGACACACATCTCGACATCCTCATCGACCGCCTCAAAGAAGACCGCGTTCGACGCATCATTCAACCACTTTTGGCGGCAGATGAAGACGCGGACGAAAGTCTTTTCCCTGCCGACGATTTGCAGTATTGCATTGATTTAGGACTTGTTACAATGGGCAAACCGTTCAGAATTTCCAACGAAATATACAGGGAAATCATCCCGCGCGAACTTACTTGGACTACACAAAGTGCACTCGTTCAACAGCCTGCCTGGTATCTCAATCCCGACAATTCTATCAACATGGAAAAATTGCTAATCGACTTCCAACAATTTTTCCGACAAAACGCCGATTCATGGATTGGCAAATTTGACTATGCTGAGGCGGGACCTCAATTGCTTTTGCAGGCATTTTTGCAGCGGATTGTCAACGGAGGCGGCTATATCGACCGTGAATACGGCATCGGACGTGGGCGTACCGACCTCCTCATCCGCAAACCGCTCACCGACACATACGGCGGGGCATAT
>JAGCRY010000044.1 GCA_017964465.1 Bacteroidales bacterium
CCTGTCAAGGGCATCCGTGGCGATGTTTTCAATTCTACTAATCTCGTGTCGGTAACGCTGCCAAATTCCATCGACACGTTGCGTGGACACGCTTTTGAGGAATGTACAGATTTGGTGGAAATTTACTTGCCCAAAAATCTCAAATACATTGGCGGACACGCATTTGACGGTTGCGAAAATTTGTCACATGTCTATTTTCCGCAGACGCTGAGGTATATTGGTGGATACGCTTTTAATGAGTGCAAGATGTTGACTATTAATGATTTGCCATCCGAAATGGATTCCATCGGCGCGTATGCTTTTTGCGGGTGTTTGGGTATCGATAAAATCACCTTGCCCCAAAACCTCACCGAAATCCGCGCCTACACTTTTTCGCAGACGGGATTGCGCGAAATCACAATTCCTGCATCAGTGCAACGAATTGGTGAACAGGCGTTTAGCCTTACATACTTGAACAGATTGGTTTTTGAGGACAATTCCCAACTTGTGCGCATCGGCTCACGTGCATTTTTTGATACGGAATTGACGGAAGTTGTGATACCGCCCTCTGTGAAGGAAATTCGAGGCTCGGCGTTCCGAAGTTGCAAAAAACTTAAATCCGCCTCTATTCCCAAAGGCTGCGAACTCGCCGACAAGGTATTCAAGGATTCGCCGACAGAGGTTACGGAGTATTGAAATAATTGACAATTGACAATTGACAATTCAAAATTCACAATTCAACAAATCAAAAATTAACAAATCAACAAATCAACAAATCGAAAATCAACAAATGAAATTCATCCATCTCCTATACGTCCCGACGTTGGCATGTGATATGGCTTGCAGGTATTGTTACCTTGAAGACAATACCAAAGACCGTATGCAGCAGTACACGCCGTTGGAGACCTTGGATTTTGCCGTCAAGAAATTCAGGGAAGGGGGAGTGATGCCCTTCAATATTTCGCTGCACGGCGGCGAGGTTTCCACGTTGAGCAGGGAGGATTTTAGGTATGTCATCAAATATATAAACGATTATTACGAAGAGAATTACGACGAGATTTCGGCGGCGGGATTCCGCGTTGGGCGACCGCATATCAAGACCAACCTCTATTCCATCAACAAGCATATTGATACCATCAGGGAGTTTAACGTTTCGATAAGTGGCAGTCTCGATTTGCCGCTGTCGTTGCACCAGGATTACCGCGTTACCAAGGGTGGAAGCAAAACATTAGACAAGATACTGCAAAATGTTGCTTTATTGAGAGATATTCCCAATAAGAAAAAAGTTTCGGCAACGATTTTCAACGAGCATTTCCAACATATTGACCAAATCATTGAAGACATCAAATTTCTGCATCGCGAGACGTGTTTGGATATGAATGACTTCAATTTTATGATTGGATTCGATTATAACAGCAACGGCGTCCTCCACGCGCTCGATGAGGGCGGACAAGTGGAGTTTTTCAGGCGGATGCACCGCGAGTTTGACGGCACGGATTTGGACAAGGGCGTCAATGGGGCGTGGTTTGCGGAGTTTACCCCTGATTATTGCACCAACTGCGACAACTGCGGCGAAAAGTTTTTCCTTTTGGAGAAGAATGGCGACATCTATTCGTGTGTGCGCGGGCAGGGGCACGAGGAGTTCAAGTATGGAAATATTTATGAAAACTCTGTTGAGGAAATCCTGCAAACCGCTGAAATAAAAATACTTACGGCGCATAATAATGTAGGTTTCAACGACGAGTGCGCCGCCTGTCAATATCTTTATTTGTGCAAGACGGGTTGTCCGTTTGTAAAGAATGTTTACCATTCCGACAAGTCGTACACCTGCCTTTTGCAAAAGGAATTGTACAAAAACCGCAATTTCTGTCCCGACGACAATCCTTCCGCGACGGCTTATAATTATCTCCTGAAAATGCATCCAAACCTTGCAACGGACTTCAAGCCAACGGTTTATCAGGAAAATTCGTTGTTGGATTTGATAGCCAAAGATCCAAAACTGCGCTACATTTACGACCCGGATGCGTTCATATTGGAAGTGGGCGGCGAGCGGTATCCGTTGCAATCGCAATTGATGAAAAACAATCGTCAGATATTGCAGATTTTCAGCGGGTTTGACGTGAAAATCCGAGTCCGCAAAGAGGTTCTCGAAGCCGAAAGCGAATATCCGCAAAACAACGCGCTTTTCGTTCAACTCCTGAGCGGCGACTGCCACGTCTATGGCGACGAACAACGTCTCAAACAAAAGCACGTGGCGACTTTGCAGGTATATAAATTTGTGTTGGAGGACTGCGAGGAAGACGGTTTTTATGTCTATGATTTGACCGCGTTCCTCAGTGGGTTCAAGAAATATTTGTCGAAGGAAAATCCCAACAATATTTTCTTTACGACCACGCATCTACGTGATTACCATTATGTTAAACAAAAGAACAACGCATATTACCACATCGCGGCAATCAACCTGCCGTTCCAAAATGCGGAGTTCAATTATTTGGAGGGCTTGATATGATTAACAAACCGATAGAGACATACAAGGATCTTGTCCACGCCAAAAATACGTATGATTTTGCGGCGTTTTACC
>JAGCRY010000045.1 GCA_017964465.1 Bacteroidales bacterium
AGAAATTCGAAGAATTTGCTATTTTCTCTGACAAAACGTCAATGATAGTACCTTTATCTGCTTTTTTCATCTTTTACGCTTTATTAGTTGGCCGAATCAATAGACTTGGGATCGATCTCGATGCTGGGTGACATTGTAGCGCTCATGTACACGCTCTTCACGTAAGTACCCTTGGAAGCCTGGGGCTTCAATTTGATTACGGTACGGAGGAATTCACGAGCGTTCTCGAACAGCTTCTGACCGTCGAAAGATGCCTTGCCGACGGGACAATGTATGATGCCGAACTTATCGACCTTAAAATCTATCTTACCGAGTTTTACATCTTTTACTGCCTGCGCAATATCCATCGTAACAGTACCGGTCTTGGGGTTAGGCATAAGACCGCGGGGACCGAGGATCCTACCGAGCTTGCCGACCTTGCCCATGCACGAAGGCATAGTGATGATGACATCAACGTCGGTCCAGCCTTTCTGAATCTTATCGACATACTCGTCGAGACCTACGTAGTCGGCTCCGGCTGACTTGGCCTCCTCCTCCTTGTCAGGAGTGCAGAGAACAAGCACCTTTTTGTCCTTACCAGTACCATTAGGAAGAGTAACAACGCCCCTGACCATCTGGTTGGCCTTCTTCGGGTCCACACCGAGACGGATGTCAATATCAACCGAGGAGTCGAACTTGGTGGTAACCAAAGTCTTCACCAAATTGCAAGCATCCTGGAGCTGATACTGTTTGCCGTCTTCAATCTTGGCAAGCGCAGCTTTATAATTCTTACTTACTTTTCCCATTTTGATTTTGTTTTTATTAGTTATCAAAAGGCGCCGGGCCGCTTACGACGATACCCATGCTCTTTGCAGTACCTGCGATCATCTTCATAGCCGATTCAACTGTGAAACAGTTGAGGTCGGGAAGCTTGTCCTCGGCAATAGCCTTAACCTGATCCCAAGTAATAGTTCCAACCTTCTTCCTGTTGGGCTCTGCCGAACCGGATTTAAGTTTGAGAACTTCCTTGAGCTGGGCGCCGGCGGGAGATGTCTTCAATACGAAATCAAAAGACTTGTCGCTATAGACAGTGATGACAACGGGAATAACCTTACCCGGCTTGTCCTTTGTCTTAGCATTGAAAGCCTTGCAGAATTCCATTATGTTGACACCCTTAGAACCGAGTGCAGGACCAATCGGGGGTGCGGGGTTAGCCGCGCCGCCTTTGATTTCCAACTTAACAAATCCTGTAACTTCTTTAGCCATTTTTTAACTTAAAAAATTGATTTGTTGTATAATAATCGACCTTGCGCTGCGGTACAATTGGAAGCATTTTGTATATTTTTGAGAGGTAAAATATTTTTCACGCCGCACAATGTCGCATTATCCTTGTTATTATTCTTTTATCTTGTCAACCTGTATGTAACCAAGTTCGAGAGGAGTCTTCCTGCCGAAGATTTTAACCATAACCTTCAACTTCTTCTTCTCGTCGTTGACCTCTTCGATTACACCGACAAAACCATTGAAAGCACCATCGGTTACCTTCACTTGCTCGCCAACGGAGAAAGGAGTGTCGATGACCTCGCCATCGGCAGAAACTTCATCAACACGACCAAGAATACGGTTAACTTCCGCCTCCCTTAACGGGAGCGGATCGCCGTATTTTGTCTCGCCAAGGAAACCAAGTCCACCCGGAACATCCCTCAAGATGCCGGAAATCTGCTGCGTAAGCACACACTCAACAAGCACATAACCCGGGAAGAATGTACGCTCTGTAGTGTACTTCTTTCCGTTACGCACTTGATACACTTTTTCACTTGGAATCAAGACCTGGGGAACCAACTCCCCTAACTTGAGTACCTGTATCCGGTTGTCGATATATTCCTTTACCTTTTTCTCCTTACCGCCAATAGCGCGGAGAACATACCACTTGTACTCCTTAGATTTCTTGACGTTATTATCTTTTTCTTCCATTGTAGTAACAAATGTTGGATTCGACGATAAAACAATTACTTAAAGAGTCCGTAGATAGCCTCCATTATAAACTTAAGGCAGATGTCCATTCCGAATACTACCAATGCTATTATGAATGTAGCCACCATGACGATAACAGCGCTGTTCATCAGCTCCTGCCTTGTAGGCCAGGAGACCTTGTTGACCAGCTCGTCGTATGTTTCTTGCAGGTATGTCTTTATGTTTGCCATTTTCTATATAGGAATTTAGCACGGGTGGAGAGGCTCGAACTCCCGACACCTGGTTTTGGAGACCAGTGCTCTACCGACTGAGCTACACCCGTGTATAGTAGGGATGCGACGCCGAGCCGCGTCCCTACATTTATTTTCGGTATTGTTGTCGATTACTTAACAATGTCGATAATCTGACCCGAACCTACTGTACGGCCACCTTCGCGGATTGCAAAACGGAGACCCTTGTTGAGGGCTACAGGGTAGATGAGGGTAACGGTGATTGTAACGTGGTCGCCCGGCATCACCATCTCTGTGCCTTCCGGAAGAGCAATCTCACCAGTAACGTCGAGAGTACGGAGATAGAACTGAGGACGGTACTTGTTGTGGAACGGAGTGTGACGACCGCCTTCTTCTTTCTTCAATACGTAAATCTCTGCCTTGAACACCATGTGAGGAGTAATCGAACCCGGCTTAGCAATTACCATACCGCGCTTAATCTGATCCTTTTCAATGCCACGGAGGAGAAGACCTGCGTTGTCGCCAGCTTCACCCTTGTCGAGGAGCTTGCGGAACATCTCGATGCCTGTAACAACAGACTTCAACGGAGGTTCGCCTTCCTTCTGGAGACCTACGATTTCTACGGGGTCATTCATATTGATGACGCCAGTCTCAATCCTACCGGTAGCTACTGTACCACGGCCAGTGATAGAGAAGATGTCTTCAACCGGCATCAAGAAGGGCTTATCAACGTCACGAGTAGGCTGCTGGATATAGTTGTCAACAGCGTCCATGAGTTCCATCACCTTTTCTTCCCACTGCGGTTCGCCGTTGAGCGCGCCGAGAGCGGAACCACGAATGATGGGGGTGTTGTCGCCGTCGTAGTCGTAAGATGAAAGAAGGTCGCGGAGCTCCATCTCTACGAGGTCGAGCAACTCGGGGTCGTCCACCATGTCGCACTTGTTCATGAAAACAACGATACGGGGAACGTTCACCTGACGTGCGAGGAGGATGTGCTCGCGAGTCTGAGGCATAGGACCATCGGTAGCAGCACAAACGAGGATTGCACCGTCCATCTGAGCGGCACCAGTTACCATGTTCTTAACGTAGTCGGCGTGGCCAGGGCAGTCAACGTGAGCGTAGTGGCGGTTAGCTGTCTGATACTCTACGTGAGCTGTATTGATGGTTATACCACGCTCTTTCTCTTCGGGAGCGTTGTCAATAGAATCAAAGCTTCTTACCTCAGAAAGACCTTTCTTAGCGAGCACCGTTGTGATGGCGGCGGTCAAAGTGGTCTTGCCGTGGTCAACGTGGCCAATAGTACCGATGTTAACGTGCGGTTTAGACCTATCGAAATTCTCTTTTGCCATAGTATTAAATTGATTAAATTATATGATTATTTCTAATTCTGTTATCATAGTTTACGCGCACATCCCATATTATCGCATACGAAATGTGCGCATAAAAAAAGAGCCAAAGATGAGAGTTGAACTCATGACCCCTTCCTTACCAAGGAAGTGCTCTACCACTGAGCTACTTCGGCGTACTTTGTCGAAAGCGGATACTTTCGTTAGTCATTTTTGAGCGGGAGACGAGTCTCGAACCCGCAACCTTCAGCTTGGAAGGCTGACGCTCTGCCAATTGAGCTACTCCCGCGTTGGATATTTTGTGGGAAGTGATGGATTCGAACCACCGAAGCCGAAGCAAGAGATTTACAGTCTCCCGTAATTGACCACTATACGAACTTCCCATTATTTTTTTACGTTTCAGCATCCACTTTGGAGCGAATGGTTTGAGCCGGCGGAGGGATTCGAACCCCCGACCCGCTGATTACAAATCAGCTGCTCTGGCCAACTGAGCTACGCCGGCATGATGCTTGAACGTCATGAAAACTGTCTAAGACCATGCGTCAAAAAAAATTTGTGTCGCCACCAAGGAACCTCCTTGTTTTTTTGACGACACAAAATTATATACTTTATTTGGAACCACCAAATTTTTTTGCAACTTTTTTTCAAAAATTATTGCAATTTACTTTTTCGTTTGAGCAGCTGGACACGCAAAGCCTCTAAGGCTGTGTCAGTTGACTCCTCGAACGACTTCGAACGCTTCTCTGCGAAAATCGCTCCGCCGGGTACTTCGATTCTCACTTTTGCGACCTTGCTGTCGTAGTTGACGCTCTGCGAACGCTCGAGCGAGAGGAATACCTCCGCCTTGATGATGTCGTCCGCGACCTGAGAGAGCTTGCTCACCTTCTCTTGGATGAACTCCTCGAGGCGGGCGTCAGGATTGAAGTGGATTGCTTCGATTGTAACATTCATAAATTGTCCTCCTGTTAGTTTAGTTATTAATTAGTCTTATGCTCTTGGATGAGCTTGTTTGTATATCTTGTTCAGTTTCTCATACGTGGTATGGGTGTATATCTGAGTCGCCGTCAGGTTTGCATGTCCGAGTAGTTCCTTTATTGCCTCTATCGGTGCGCCGTTGTTGAGCATCGCCGTCGCAAAACTGTGTCTGAGCGTATGCGGGCTGCTCTGCGAAACAGAACCTGCGCCTTCGAGATACTTGTGAACTATCCTATAGACAAGTCTCGGATACATCTTGCTACCCTTGTCGGTTTTGAAGAGGCTTTCCTCCGGCGACGTCATAATGTCGGCGAGTCTTTTGCATAGCGACTCGCTTATCGGCACCATGCGGGTCTTGCCACCCTTGCCATGCACCGTGATTGTGCGTCTTGAAAGGTCAACATCACCACATTTAAGCTCAATGAGCTCGCTTTCGCGGATGCCTGTATCATAAAAGAGCTCTATGATTAGCCTGTCGCGTCCGCCGTTCTTGCTGTCGGCAAAGGCCGCATCATCGCCCAATATGTCGTCCATCTTGTCTTCAGTCACGAACTCTGGCAACCGCCTGGGCTTGCGAATGTTTTTCAGCCCTTGTACCGGACTCCTTAATATAAGTGACTTTTTCAACATCCACCTATAAAAACCACGCACGGTCGAAATCTTGCGGTTGATGCTTGTGGCGTTTAGTCCTTCGGCTTTGAGCGACATGACCCACTTGCGTACAACCTTTGGTTCAATGTCTGATAGTTCGACATCCGGTGCAACGTTCATGCAATACTCCGCGTAAGCCTCCATGTCGGCAACATACGCCTTGACGGTATGTGCACTGTAACGTCTTTCGTGCATCAGATAATCCCTAAACCTGTAGATTTCGTCTCTCATTATTTTTACGTAAATATATGAAATATGTTTCTATTCTGCAAAATAATTTAACTTTTTTTTGAAAAATATTTTGCAACGTCTGTACCTCGTTGATTGTCAATAAATTTTCACGACAATCAAAGTCGGCTGCCAAGTGTCGGCTGTCCAAAATACTCGAGAGCGTCGTTGACAACATCAATATTATAGTTGCCATCCGCATTATCTATGAAGTATTCAACAACAAGATCCGCTTTTGAAGAATGGGAAAGCGCATAGCCGGCACTCTTGAGAAACGAAGTCGTCTCGTCAAGGTTTAGCTTCAATGCTATCGCTAATGCAAGCACCGTGCCCTTGGTGGGCGAATAACCATCGTTGGAAATAATTTTTGAAAAAAGGCGGCGGTCAATGTTTGCATCCTTATATACATCGGCGTTTGTCTTACCTTTGTCCCTGATATGCCTGATGAGCAATGTTCCGAAAGAATCTTCAAGCCGGTCGATAACGGAACTTGAAAAGTCGGAAGGCAGTTTTGGCGCATATTTCTGCCGTCCTCGCGTCGGAGGCTCTTCTTTGCACGCTTTACTCTCACTGTATCTGGAATACGATGGGGCTTCGCTTTCACAGACTACGCTCGATTCTTCTTCTGGATTAAAATAATAAAGCCGTATATAACTACTGACCTTCTCATATAGATTTGTTTTTTCAATATTTTCCATACCTTATATATATAATGTATCATAATAATCGCAAATATAAACAAAATACAAATATATGACAAATTTTATGCAAAATAATATTAACTTTGCACCTGATGGATTCCGACAAGGGATTCGCCACACCTTATATATAACATCAATAACCATCAAGAATGAAAAGACAACTGCTACTTGGCGCGGCTCTCGCGCTCACGCTGTCATCGTCGGCACAGACCAAACTTCTGACCGACGGACAAGAAGAGTTCCAAATCCCTGCCGAAATCTACGGTCAGTTTGCCGAGCACCTCGGACGCTGCATCTATGACGGCATCTGGGTTGGCAAGAACAGCAACATCCCCAACACCGACGGCTACCGCACCGACGTATTCAACGCATTGAAAGACCTCCAAATCCCCGTCCTGAGATGGCCAGGCGGCTGTTTCGCCGACACTTACCACTGGAGGGACGGCGTTGGTCCTGCCTCCAAACGTCCCAAAATCAAAAACGTGTTCTGGGGAGGCACCATGGAGGACAATTCCTTCGGTACTGACGAGTTTTTCACACTCTGCGAAAGGCTCGGTTGTAAATCGTACCTTTCTGTCAACGTTGGTTCCGGCACAGTCAAGGACATGAACGACTGGCTCGAATACATCACCGGCACAGAGGACTGCCCAAATGTGAACCTTCGCAAACAAAACGGTCGTGAAAAGCCCTATAAAGTGGACTTCATGGGCATCGGCAACGAATCATGGGGTTGCGGCGGACACATGCGTCCCGAATATTACGCCGACGTCTATAACCAATATTCTGGTTACGCACACCTCTACAGCAACAACACCAATCCCGTGCGTGTGGCGTCGGGCTCTAACGACTTCGACTACAACTGGACTGAAGTTCTCCTCAAGAACGCCGGCAGCAACATGGAGCACATCTCGCTCCACTACTATGTGCTGCCCATCCGCGACTGGAACGGCAGCAAAGGTCCTGACCGTGGTTTCGGTGAAGACCACTATTTTGGCGTAATCCGTGACGGATACAAGATGGGCGAAATGATTCCCAAACATCTCGACGTCATCGCCAAGTACAACAAGAACGTGAAACTCGACGTGGACGAATGGGGCATCTGGACAGATCAAGAGCCGGGCACAATCCCCGGTCATCTCTATCAACAGAACACACTCCGCGACGCGCTCTTAGCAAGCACAACATTCGACATTTTCCACAAGTACGCCTACGGCCTCGGCATGTGTAACATTGCACAGGTGGTCAACGTTTTGCAGTCGATGGTATTGACCAAAGGTGACAAGATGATTCTCACGCCTACATACCACGTATTCAAGATGTACGCCGTTCACCAAAACGCCAAGTACATTCCTCTGTCGTTCCACTCGCCCAAATACACCTTCAACGGCGAAAGCATCGACGCTATCAGCGCAACACTCTCCAAAAAGGACGGAGTATATCACCTCTCAGTCTCGAATGTCGATTCCAAGAAGGAAAACACCGTAACTCTCGACCTCTCAGCCATCAACGCAACCACAATCACAAAAGCTGAGATTATCACATCAAAGAGTTTCTCCGACTACAACTCATTCGACAATCCCAATGTAATCAAAGCCGTTAAATTCGACGGCGCAACAGTCAAGAAAGGCGAACTGACCGTAAAACTTCCACCTATGAGCGTAGTAACAGTGGAGATTAAGTAAGTAGGGAGTTGAAAGTTTAAAGATTAAAGTTTATAGAAAAAGCCGCAAACCCAACATGGGTTTGCGGCTTTTTCTATTTTAAATTCTTGATTTTCAATATTACTTTGCAAAAGTCAATTCATCAATAATACGCTGACAATTTCCGTATTTGTCAATGATGAAAAGAACATAACGGATGTCAACGTTGATGCAACGCTGGAGTTTTGTATTGAAATACCAGTCTCCACACATTGCCTCGGAGTTTCCATCGAAGGCAAGTCCTATCAAATTGCCTTTGCCGTCAATGACGGGGCTGCCTGAATTGCCACCGGTGATGTCGTTGTCGGTTATGAAACATGCATGCAACGTACCATCCTTGTCCGCATAGCGTCCAAAATCCTTGTTTTGCAACAGTGTCTTCAGTTTCGCAGGAACGTCAAATTCATAGTCGCCAGGAATTTCTTTCTCCAAAACGCCATTCGTTGTAGTGTAATGTTTGAGCAAAGTGTTGCCAGTGGTTGTAATGCCTACGCCGTCAACGTCTTTTTTGCCCTGGTAGTTGGAGACCATGTAGTCTTGCACAGTGCCGTATGTGAGCCGTTCAGTGAAATTGGCGTCAGGATAGGGATTTGCGCCGGAATTCATCTCGTTCACACCTTTAGTATATATGCGGCGTGCCTCAGTGAGCATTTCGTCATTGGTGCGGGATGCGGTTATGAATCCGCGATAAACATCAAGGACAGCCAGGAAATTGCTGATTACAGGGTCAGTGAGCAGCGCCTCGCGGGTCGGACTTTCGATAAACTTGTCGAAACCTTCCTTGGTTACAAACTGAGAAGTAAACATATAGTCGATGGCGGAATCAGCCGGCATCTCTTTGAGAAAACTCGGATGATAATCCACCGCGATGTCCTCCATGTAGAGTTTAGCCATTGCGAGCGACGACTTGTAGTCTGTCTCTTTGCTGTAATCCTTATAGAAGTTGTGACACTCTTTGATGAACTCTTCCTTGGACTGACCTTCGGGATCGAGAACAAAGTTGATGATATGGTAGCCGTGCATCAAGAGTTCCATGCCATTGAAGAAACATTCATTGATGTACATGAGGGTTCTGGCATTGTCACGGTCAGCGTCGCACGCCTTCTGAATCTGGGAAAGAGCATCCTTATACTCGTTTTGGCGCATCGGATTGGCACGATACCAATTCTCAAATGCACGCTCCTGCTTCTGCTTCTCGCCAACGATGTTGAGGGCTTTGAGCGACTTGTTAGCCTCGATGGAGTTTTTCCAATAGTTTGACGAGTGGGAATACTTTGTGGCATACTTGATGCGGATTTCGTCGCTTGCCTCCATGTCTGCGTGCAACACGTCCTGACGTATGCCGCGAATCTTTGCGCGAGCGTCGTTTGAAAGCATGTCATTGTTGATTTCATAGCTTGTGGAATACCTCTGCGTAGTACCGGGGAAGCCCATCACCATTGCAAAATCGCCCTTCTTGTAACCCTTGAGGCTGATGGGCAAATGATGTTTCGGCTTCAGAGGAACGTTGGTTGCGTTATACTCTGCGGGGTTGCCATCCTTGTCCACGTACACGCGGAACACAGAGAAGTCACATGTATGACGTGGCCACATCCAGTTGTCGGTGTCGCCGCCAAACTTGCCGATGGCGTCTGGCGGAGTGCCAACCATGCGCACGTCCTTGTAGTCGAGATAAACTGAAAGGTAATAAGAATTACCCTCGAAGAACGGCTTTATCTCAATCCTATGGAAATCCGACGAATACTTCTTCTTGTATTGTTCGGTAATTTTCGTGATGTTAGCCTCAATTTTTGACTTGTCATAGTCAGTGCCCTTCAGAACATCATCTGTCACATCAGCAATCTCCTGCAAGATGCTCACATAGAGACCTGGCGTGGGGATTTCCTCGTCAAACGACTTCGCCCAGAATCCGTCCTTCAGGTAGTCATTGGCGACAGTGCTGTGCTGCTGTATGCTCTGGTAGCCGCAGTGGTGGTTTGTGAAAATCAATCCCTGGTCCGACACGATCTCACCGGTGCAGTAGCCGCCAAAGACAACCACGGCATCTTTGAGACATGACTTGTTGACGTTGTACACGTCCTTCGGTTTCAGGCGAAAACCCTGCGCCTTCATCTGTTTGTAGTTCTTGCCGATGAGGTTGAGAAGCCACATACCCTCGTCGGCGCGTGCTGTTGACACCACAATAGCCAGCATCAACAACGTTGCGATTATGTTTCTGTATTTCATGATAATTATTGTTGGTATTATTAAATATGGTGCAAAAATAATAATAAAGAATGTCAAAAAAAAATAGTTGTTAAATTTACATTAATTTAACATCATGGTTAAAATCGCTGTCTATGTACAATATTCTTTACAGAAGAAAGGCTAAAAAATCAATCTATACTTTACAAAAAAGAACAATTTTCTAAAAAAAACTAAAAATATTAATTTTTATTTAAACCTGATTACTAAATACTTAACACATCAAAATAACTTTAACGTTACAAAAAACAAAAAAAACGGTTGACAATTTTGGATTTTTAGTATATCTTTGTCTGCAAAAAGGAAGAAAAAGCTGCTCCTTTTGTATTACCAACAGTAATAAGTTACTTAATTTAACAAATTTCACTACTTATGAGAAGATTACTTATGCTGGGGTTATTCATCTTGATGATCCCGTTTGCGTTGAGCGCACAGAACATCTCGGTTTCGGGTACTGTGCACGACTCAAACAACGAACCCCTGCCGGGTGTCAACGTCGTTCAGACAGGCACCACAAACGGCACAATCACCGACCTCGACGGCAAATACACAATCAGTGTGCCGTCTGACGCAACCCTCACATTCTCCTACATCGGTTTCACAAACCACGTAGAGAACGTAAACGGGCGCACCAACATTCCGCCCATCACCCTCGAATCCGACGACAAGGAAATCGAACAAGTCGTAGTCGTTGGTTACGGTACACAGCGCAAGAGCGATTTGACCGGTTCTGTGGCTTCGGTCGGCGGCGACGAAATGAAAAACCGCGCAACCTCCGACGCTGCAGCAGCTCTCCAAGGCAAGGCAGCAGGCGTTCAGGTCCTCACAAACTCTGGTGCTCCTGGTAAAGGCGCAGAAATCCGCGTTCGTGGTGTATCCTCCAACTCTGGTAGCCTCGGACCGTTGCTCATCGTTGACGGTTTGAAGGTGGACAACATCCAGTACCTCGACCCCGAAATGATCGAGTCTATGGAAATCCTCAAGGACGCCGCATCAGCAGCTATCTACGGCGCAGAAGCAGGTAACGGTGTCGTTCTCATCACAACAAAGAACGGTACAAAGTCCAAAGACGGACAAATTTTCTACAACGCTCAATTCTCCCTCAGCTCGCTCAGCGGCAAGCTCGACGTAATGAACGCAAGCCAGTATCTCGACTACGGTACTCGTGCAGAGGTATCCAAAATCACAGAAGGATACAAGCAATGGCAGCAAGGAAACGGCAAGACTGTAGATTGGGCTGATGAAGTATTCGAGCCCACATGGAACTCTCGCCACACTGTTGGCTTCCAGGGTGGTAACGACAGGGGTTCTTACTACCTCGCTCTAAACCACGTAAAGACAAACGGTATCTTCGTTGGAAACAAAGATACATACCGCAGGCTCTCCGCTCAGATCAACGGCGACTACAAAATTAAGAAATGGCTCACAGTTGGTACCAACAACTCCATCGAAAAATGGGAAACAAAATCCATCTCGCAGCAGAGCGACAACGGCTCCGCATTGCTCGCAGCCATTACATCCGACCCCTTCTTTGGTCCTCTTTGCGATGACGAGAGCCAGCTGACCGCAAAGCAGCAAGCCGCCCTCGCTGACGCCAGGGATCCTAATCGCGACGAAACAAAACCGATCACTGCAGTTCTCGCTAACTCGAAAGGACAATACTACCGCATATCCCCGATTTCGGGCGAGTCTCAGTCTGCCAACCCCTTCATCCAACGTGATCGTGCAGATGGAAAGGATGACGGCATCAACCTCAGAGGTACAGCTTACTTGAACTTCAACCCCATCGAAGGACTTGTATTCACTTCTCGTTTTGGCTACCGCATCGGACAGAGCAACGGCCACAACTACCAGTTCCCCTTCATTGCTAACGACTTCGTAAAACAGGACGTTTACCAGCTTGACGCTTCTGCTAACACCAACTACTACTTCCAGTGGGAAAACTTCGTAAACTACAACAAGACCTTCGCCGAGAAACACGCAGTAGGTGCAATGGCAGGTATGTCTTGGGAAGAAAGGCACAGCGACAATGTTAGCTTCACTCTTAAAGGTACAAAAATCCTCGCACGCGGATATGCAGAAAACAACCGTTACGGTGAATACGCATGGGATGGTGACGAATGTACAAAAACCGTACACAACCTTCCTGGCGAAAGCAAGAACATGTCTTACTACGGTCGTTTGACATACGCATTCGACAACAAGTACAGCGTTCAGTTCAACATCCGTGCAGACGCATTCGACTCATCGAAGCTTCCTGCTGACTCTCGTTGGGGCATCTTCCCCTCGTTCTCCGCAGGCTGGACACTCAGCAACGAATCGTTCATCAGCGACAACATCTCCACCGACATCCTTTCATTCTTGAAAATCCGCGGATCTTGGGGTAGGAACGGTAACATCAACGTCCTCTCTGGCTATCCTTATGCAGTCGTAATGAACGTTGCAGAAGACAAATACCAGTATGACGACTCCGGCGTATTCACCTCGACCTCCGTACCTAACGGCATGCCTAACCCCGACCTCAAATGGGAAACATCTGACCAGATTGACCTCGGCTTCGACGCAAGGTTCTTGAACAGCCGCCTCACCATTGGATTCGACTGGTACAAGAAAACCACAAAAGACCTTATCGTAAACGTGAAACCTGTGATCGAGTCTGGTATCGGCTCAACATCCATCAACGCTGGTGAAGTAGAGAACACTGGTATTGAAATGGAACTCGGCTGGAAAGACAAGATTGCAAAAGACCTCCACTACTCTGTATCCGCAAACTTTGCAACCCTCAAGAACGAACTCACATGGCTCTCTCCGCGCGCTGATGGTGGTAAAATCCCTGGCGTAGGCTTGCAAGGTTCGAAAATCGTAACACAGTGTACTGAAGGCTAACCGCTCTGGTACTTCTACGGCTACGAAACTGTCGGTCTCGATGACGAAGGTCACGCAAAATTCAAGGATCAAAACGGCGATGAAAAAATCGACACAAAAGACTACGTAAACATCGGTTGTGGCCTTCCCAAATTCACCTACGGTCTTACCATCAATGTTGACTACAAAGGCTTCGACCTCCTCATATTTGGTAGCGGCGTAGCAGGCAACAAGATTCTTGTACAGGGCTTCCGTACTGACCGTCCCTACTGTAACAACTACGCTTGGTACTACGAAAATGCAGGCAAGAAATTCCCTGTTCCCGAGAAGGCAGGTTGGTCTAAGGACGTATTCTCTTCGGATATGACAATATTCGACGGTTCTTACTTCAAGATCAAGACTCTCCAGCTCGGCTACACATTGCCCGCTAACATCAGCAAGAAGGCATTCATCAGCAACATGCGCGTATTCGCATCGCTCGAGAACTTCTTCACTTTCACCAAGTACATCGGTCTCGACCCGGAGGCAGCTTCTGCTAACTCCAGCAACCAGCTCGGTATCGACTTCGGTACATACCCGACTGCAAAACAGGTTGTGTTTGGTGTAAACGTAACATTCTAACAATTTAAAAAAAAGAATAACCAATGAAAAAACATATATTACTTACGGCTGCCGCACTTTCAGCCTTGATGGTCGGATGTAAGGAATCCGATCTGGACATTGTCCAGAAAGGTGTGGACTTGACGCAGACACCTGAGACCTACTACAAGACAGACGCAGGTGCACAGGCTGCCATTGCCAAGGTTTATGTGGACACCCAGAAGAACTTCGCCATGATTGGCGACATCAATGGCTACAACTACGGTCCCTACATGGCATTGACCAACTTCCTCGCTGACGACATCTACTTCGCCGGAACAGGTTCAGGCGACTGTGTTGACGAGAGGGAATTCCACGACTTCCGTTTCGGAACTGAAAACATCGTTCCCTACGGTGGCTACACTGCCTTCTACAGGTCAATCCACAAGTGTAACCTCGTAATCAACAACGTTCCGAAAGACGGAACCACAATCCAGAAGAAGGCGATAGCCGAAGCCCGCGTAATGCGTGCATTCGACTACATGAACCTCGCTATCTACTGGGGCAATCCGCCTAAGGTAACGGAAGTACTCACTGGTGCTTCTCAGCCTGAAAACGACAAAACCAAAACACCGAAAGAAGCTCAGGCAGATCTCTTGAAGTGGTGTGTCGAAGAAATCGATCTCGCAGTCAACGACCTCGACGAGCGCAAGGACCAAACCGATGCAGCTGGTGCTTACAAAATCACCAAAGGCTTCGCATACGCAATCAAAGGCAAGTGCCTCATTTGGTTAGGCGACTACGCTAATGCAAAAACCGCTCTCAAGACCGTAATCGACTCCAAGAAATACGCTCTTCTCCCCGGCAAGGACATAAAGAGAATCATGCACTCTGACGGCAAAGGCACACAAGAGTCCGTATTCGAGTTCAACTACGTTTACGTCGATGGTGTCAAAGGCGCAGACGGTCAAGTACGTGTTTGCTGGAACGCTGTCAACACATTCTCATGGCGTGGTGAATGGTTCAAAGGCCTCAAGGATCCCAAGAACGGCGGCAGGGTATTCACCGGCGGCTGGCACTGGATCAACCCCACTGGCAAATTTGCTGAAGATCTCGTTAAAAATGATGGCATGGACTCCGACCGCCGCAAAGCGTGGATTGTTTCTTTCAAGGAACTCAAGAATGACATGACAGCAATGCAAGACGGCTGGTGGAATGATGAAGGAAAAGAAAAATCATTCGCAAAAGACCAGATATTCCCCTGCTGCGAAGGATGGCTTCCTTACAAATTTGTCAATCACCCCGACCAAGGTGACATGAGCGAGGAAACCAACCCACAGACCCGCAACTACCCCATCATGAGGTATGCTGAAGTTCTCTTGCTCTACGCTGAGGCTTGCGCACAAGCAGGTGACAGCGACGGTTCAGGTTTGAAGGCTCTCAATGACATCCAAAATCGTGCTCACGGCGGTAAAGGATACGTTTCCAAGTCCCTCACTCTTGACGACGTTAAGAAAGAGAAGCAATTCGAAATGTGGATGGAAGGCTGCCGCTATGCAGACATCGTTCGCTGGGGCGACACAAAAGGCCTCGAGGAAGCTGACAAATACACCCCTGGATATGACCCCAACGCTGACAAAATCGTAACAGATTACTTTGATGGCGCTGACTACTATGTTAGAACATACGGTGACGCTTTGGGCTTCAAGAAAGGCAAGAACGAATGGCTTCCTTTCCCCGAGAAAGTTATGCAAGCTAACACTGGCATTACCCAGAACCCGGGTTGGTAGTAAACGACGCTGCATTATGAAATGTAGCAACGCAACACTGACTTAAAAAACTGACCGCCGCAAGTATTGGAAACAAACTTGCGGCGGTCTTTTTTTGTATGAACTTCTGCGAAATATTTTTTTACTTTCCTATCCTTTTATACTCCCTTACAAGAAATATCGCCGTAACAATCGTGCTGAGCGTGTCGGACACTGGTATCGAAAGCCACACTCCGTTAAGTCCAAAAATGCCTGGCAACAAAAGCAATGAAGGTATCAGAAAAAGAATCTGACGAGTTGTGGAAAGAATGGCAGCTATGAATGCGCGTCCTATCGACTGGAAAAAATTGGATGTAACCATCTGAAAACCAACTATCGGAAATGTAGCAATCATTATGCGCATCGCCGTTGATGAAATCCGCGTCATGTCATCATCATCAGTAAACATGGCGCAAATAAACTGCGGGAAAACTTCACACACAACAAAAGCCACACACATAACTGCCGTGGCATAAATGATGGTCTTTTTCAGAACCTCTTTCACACGGTCATATTGTTGTGCACCATAATTGTAGCCCGCAATAGGCTGCATACCCTGGTTAAGCCCAAGCACAAGCATTGCAAACAACATCAAGACCCTATTCACTATTCCATACGCGCCAATGGCATAGTCTCCACCGTGCGTGTAAAGCTGGTTGTTAATGATGATTACCACAAGACAGGCGCAAATATTCATCATGAAAGGACTCATACCGACTGAAATGATGCCTTTGATTATGCCCCAATTGATATGGAAAATATCACGTTCAAAATGTATGTACTTTTTCTTATCTGCAAAATGTATGAGCAACACAATCAACGCCGAAAACTGACTCAGAACCGTCGCCCACGCAGCACCTGCAATGCCCCATTTGAACACAAAGATAAACAACGGAGCAAGTATGACATTCACACCGACGGACATCATCGTTATCGCCATAGCCTTTTTGGGAAATCCACAACTCCTAACCAAACAGCTCAACCCAAAATACATGTGGGTTATGACATTGCCAAACAGAATGACCTGCATGAAGTCCTTGGCGTATGGAAGCGACTCGTCGCTCGCACCGAAAAGATACAGTATCTTGTCCATGAAAACAAGTCCGAACAGCATGACTGTAAGTCCAATGATGACATTCAAAATCACCACGTTGCCGAGGACGAGACTCGCTGCACGATGGTCTTTCTGCCCGAGTTTGATGCTGAGCAACGCCGCGCCGCCCGCACCAACGAGCGCGCCAAAAGCCGCCGCCAAATTCATAAGAGGAAGCGTGATGCCAAGCCCAGCAAGCGCCAGGGGCTCAACACCACGCCCGATGAAAATGCTGTCGATGACATTGTAAACGCTTGCAGCCATCTGTGCAGCAATGGCTGGCAGCGCATAACTGATAAGAAGTTTGCTAATTTTAGCAGTGCCTAATTCTGTAGGCGACTTTGCCTGTGATGACATTTTTTTATATGTTTTGTGCCTTGATAATTTTCAGGGCGCAAAATTACAAATTTTGCGACACACGGCAAAGTCAGCTTACGAATTATTTTTTACTTTGATGTGGTCTCGTTGTCGAGATCCGCCAACTCCTGCATGAAATCCATGTCTTCGCTCAGCGACGGAGCGGGGGCTGAAGCTTCATACTTGGCAGCTGTTTTCGCGGAACGACGTGCATAACAAACTGTCTTTTCCAAAAACCTGTACGCGGAATCCAAACCATCAGAAGTGGCGGATATGTTGGCAGACATGTTTTTACGGATTCCATAGGATGAAGCAGTCTGCGCGGCGTCGATGTTTGCGCCGAGGAAGATGAAGTCCCAGCCGTCTTTGTCTTGATGCTGCGATATCATCTGCTTGATTTGCGGCGCGTTGTACTCGCGGGAAGCGTTTTCGTAGCCGTCGGTGATTATCACGAATACCACCTTGTTGGCGCGGGTGTCGTCGGTGGCGCCGGCTTGTATCGCCTTGGTGTGGCTGATGGCGTTGCCCACGGTGTCAAGAAGCGCGGTGCATCCACCGGGGATGTAGTCGGCGGCGGTGAGGGGCTTCACAGTGGAGATGTCCACGCGGTCGTGTATTATCTTCGCATTGTCGGAGAAGAAGATGGTGGTGAGCCTGCACAAACCGTCGCCCTTCTTGTGCTGATTGAGCATAGAATTGAATCCGCCGATAGTGTCGGACTCCAAACCCGACATTGAGCCAGATTTGTCGATGATCATTACGAGTTCGGTGATGCCGTTGTTCTGTGCGCCATTGTTCTGCGCATTGTTTTCTATTGTTGCCATAATCGAAAAGTTTTAATGATTGATAAAATTGTTGTCTGTTTTCGATTGCAAATATACAACGGCCTGTAGCGGCGGATGTCGCTTTGCAAGCGACAAAATGAAAAAGGCACAAAAAAAGAATTGTCTAAAAAGATGTCGCAAAACAATCTTTTTAGGCAATTCTCATGGCAAATGATTGCCCACACGTGCCCAAGACATCGTTAGTCAGTCTCCTCGAGCGTGAAGATGTCTTCGAGCCTCACTTTGAAATACCTGGCGATTTTGAGGGCAAGAACAGTGTTCGGAATGAACTTGCCGGTCTCTATCGCGTGTATGGTCTGGCGTGAAACGTCAACGCGCTCCGCCAATTCGGCCTGCGTGATTTTCTTTTTTGCACGCTCCACTCGTATAGTATTTTCCATAATAGAGAGTATTAATTTGTTTTTACATATAATTGTTTGGTTTTACTTTCGCAAATACCATACCATAAAACAAGTACGGTTGTTTTTTTTTCAACTATTGTAGCATTTTTTTTGTGCATTACTTACATTATGCAAACAATTTCCCTACCAAATTGCCAATTTCGCGGAAATCTTGTATAGTATAAGGTTCTTTTTGTAAACGAGAATCAGGGGAAATCCTCGCAATAAACTTTACACCAGCTTCCGCAGACGCGTCCCTGTCCGTTATTGCATCACCCACAAATAGAGAGTCTTCCTTTGCAATGGAATATTTATGGAGCATATTACGCACATGGTCGGCTTTCAAGACTGGCGAGCCAAGCACTTCTGTAAAATATTTGTCTAAGCCTTTTGCGCTCACAATTCGTCTCATCTCGTCCTGCGGCGTGCCGGACGACACAAAAATCTTTGCCTTGCCCTGCCATGACTTCAAAAAATCTTCAACGCCTTCTACAAGCGGAGCCTTGACAACTTCCTGTTCAACCCACGCTGTAAACCTTTCACACATCATACGATGCTCCTCCTCCCCTATTTCTCGGTTGAGGAACAGACGATGGGCAATAGGGAAAATCCTGACGCGCGAAACACCGCCATGCTGTAAATGATATTCGAGGACTTTAGACGCTATTTCATCGCCAAATTCCTTGTATGAATTGTAGTAAGCTTCATTCTTTATCTGGCAACTCTCACAGATAACGCCATCAAAATCTAAAAAAATTGCTTTCAGATGTACCATATTGTTGATAAATTACGCTGCAAATTTACAAAAAGAAACGTAAACACAAAAATTTTATTGTATCGGTTATCAATCACAAATAATTTTGATTTTAAACGCAAATTTATTTAACTTTGCACTTTGTTAGAAAACACATATTTCATCAAAAAAAACAAATGAAAGAAAAACTGAAGGGAATCATCCCACACATCATCGCAATAGCAGCGTTCATACTTGTGAGCGCGATTTACTTCTACCCCGTCATGGAAGGCAAAGCCCTCATACAGGGCGACAACATCCAGGCGGCAGGCATGGCACAGGAAATCAACAAATATGAGCAAACCTCCGGCGAATATTCTGCATGGACAAACTCGATGTTTGGCGGAATGCCGGCGTACCAAATCAAGTCGCCGGAATCTTTCAACATCCACCTTATGCTCCAGCGTTTTCTCCACCTGTTCCTGCCATACAGCACAATGGCGATATTCTTCGTCTATCTGCTGGGTTTCTACCTGCTACTGACGAGCCTCAAATTCAAACAGGGCATCGCTATCATTGGCGCAATGGTGTTTGCATTGTCAAGCTACAATATTATTATCATCGCCGCCGGACACATCACAAAATGTTATGCAATAGCGTACATGGCACCTGTCTTGGCGGGCATCATACACATTTTCAACAAGAAATATGTGCTTGGCTTCTTCATGACAACATTCGCCCTCGGTATTGAAATTGCCTGCAACCACCCACAGATACTTTATTATTTAGCAATTCTATGCGGCGTATTTTACATCTGGAAGGCAATTGAGGCATTCCGCACAAAGGAAGGCGAAGAATCCGAAGAAAAAATCTCAGGCAAGGACTTCGGCAAGGCGACCGCTATTGCGGCAATTGCAGTTGTATTTGCAGTTTTGCCAAACATCACAAACCTCTGGACAACATGGGAATACGGCAAATTCTCCACACGCAGTCAGAGCGAACTCACCTCTCATCAGCAGTCGTCCGGTCTCGACAAAGACTACGCTATGGCATGGAGTTATGGCGTGAAGGAAAGTTTCAATATGATGATACCCGACTTCAAGGGCGGCGCATCGACAGACATCGAATCCTATAACCAAAACGCTCTCTCATCCTCTACAAACCGCCAATTAGAGCCGTTAGTAAGGCAATGGGGAAGCTACTGGGGAGAACAGCCTTTCACGTCAGGTCCAGTGTACGTGGGTGCAGTCATCATATTCCTCTTTGTCCTTGGAATGTTCATCGTGAACAATTCCGCAAAATGGTGGATGCTCGCCGCTACAATATTATCGCTCTTGATGTCGTGGGGCAAAAATTTTGAATTTTTCAACGACATCATGTTCGACTATTTCCCGCTTTACAACAAATTCCGCTCAGTGTCAATGGCTCTCGTGATTGCGCAGGTTTGCATTCCATTCCTCGCAATGATTGCCATAAAGGAACTCACAGACAAGAAAGAAGACTATAAGTTCAACAAGAAAAAAATCTACTGGGCGAGTGGAATCACAGCCGGTATCTGCCTTATTTTTGCAATTTTCCCATCACTTTCCGGCGATTTCATTTCTACATCTGACAACGTTCAATGGAATAGGTTGACAAACACCTACACCGAACTGACAAACATGAAAGACTCGTTCTTCAGTGATTTGACCTCCGTCCGCAAACAAATCCTCAGCAGCGATGCGTGGAGGTCATTGGTATTCATTTTGATTGCCGCAGCATTAGTGATGCTGTATGTCAACAAGATATTAAAGTCCAAAGCCCTCATCATCGCCATCGGCGTAGTAGCAGTATTCGACCTCTGGACTGTGGACGTTCGCTACTTGAGCAGCAAAGACTATCATAACTCCGTAGAAGTCAGCAACATGCTCCGTCCGACACTTGCCGACGAGTTCATCATGAAGGACACAGACCCGAACTACCGCGTACTCAATCTCACTGCAAATGTCTTCAACGACGCTCGCACATCATATTTCCACAAATCAATCGGTGGATACCATGGCGCGAAAATGCGTCGCTATCAGGAGTTTATCGACACACTACTTGGACCGACGGTGGATTACGCCATGCAATTAGCATCACGAGACAGAGCGCAATTTGAAAACTTCGTGAAATCGAGCCAAGCGCTCAACATGCTCAACACAAAGCACATCATCCTTGGTCCAACAGAACCTTATGTCAACCTGAACACCTTCGGCAACGCATGGTTCGTTAACAAGTTTGTCATTGTAGAAAACGCCGACCAGGAAATCTCGTCGCTCAACAAAAACGACCTCAGCAAGACCGCCATCATCAACAAAAACAAGTTTGAAGACTACATGGCGAAACTCCCCAAAGACCAAATCTACGCCGAGGACTCGAGCGCGATTGTTTTGACAGAATACAAACCCAACCACATCACATACGAGGCGAGGGCATTCCGCGACAGGCTCGCCGTATTCTCGGAAGTCTACTATCCAAAAGGATGGCAGGCATACATCGACGGACAGCCCGCCGAACACATCAACGCCGACTACATCCTCCGCGCAATGGTCATCCCGCAAGGCGACCACAGGATTGAGTTCAAGTTTGACCCTGCATCAGTGCGCGTAGGCAAAATCATAGCCGCTGTAGCCTCGTCGCTCATTCTTTTGGCGTTACTGGCGTTTGTGGTGATGTATTACAAATCTAAAAATTCAATCGTAGAAGACGTAAAAAAACAATAAAGACATGGGACTTCAATGTGGCATAGTTGGACTGCCCAACGTGGGCAAATCCACCTTATTCAATTGTCTGTCGAGCGCAAAGGCTCAGGCAGCTAACTTTCCTTTTTGCACGATAGAACCCAATGTAGGCGTTGTGTCCGTGCCTGACGACAGGCTCATCGCCCTCGAAAAAATCGACCATCCAGCGCAGGTTGTCCCCGCGACTGTGGAGATTGTGGACATCGCAGGACTCGTGAAAGGCGCAAGCAAGGGCGAAGGCCTCGGCAACAAGTTCCTCGCAAACATCCGCGAAACCGACGCCATAATCCACGTCCTCCGCTGTTTTGAGGATGAGAATGTTACACACGTGGATGGCTCAGTGAACCCCGTGCGCGACAAGGAAATCATCGACGCCGAACTCCAAATCAAAGACCTCGAAACAATAGAACAGCGCTACGCAAAGACTGAAAAGATTGCCAAAACCGCAAAGGACAAGGACGCAGCATTGCTGTTGCAGGTGATGGACAAAATAAAACCCGCTCTCGAGCAAGGCAAATCTGCACGAAGTGTGGAGCTTGACGAAAACGAACAAGCCGCCGCAAAACAACTTTTCCTCCTCACGAGCAAACCCGTGATGTACGTATGTAACGTTGATGAAAAGTCTGTTCTGACAGGCAACAAACACGTTGACGCCGTGCGCGAAGCCGTGAAAGACGAAAACGCCGAAATACTCGTCATCGCCGCAAAGACGGAAGAGGAAATCGCCGAAATGGAATCTTACGACGACCGCAAAATGTTCCTCGACGACCTCGGTCTGACAGAATCTGGCGTCGTGAAACTCATCCGCTCCGCCTACCGTCTTCTCAACCTCGAGACTTTCTTCACATCCGGACCCAAGGAAAGCCGCGCTTGGACATTCCACAAAGGAGCATTAGCACCACAAGCCGCCGGCGTAATCCACTCAGACTTTGAGAAAGGCTTCATAAAGGCTGAAGTCATCAAGATGGACGACTACATCACTCTCGGCTCCGAAGCTGCCTGCCGCGATGCTGGCAAAATCCACATCGAAGGCAAGGATTATGTGGTGCAGGACGGAGATATAATGCATTTCAGGTTTAATGTGTAAAGATTTGAACTAAAATCGCCGCACGGCTTTATTAGCCTGCGGCGATTTTTTTTCTTAAAATTTCACTTACAAATTTTTTTTATTTGAAAATTTATGTAATTTTACCGTCGGGATTTTACCCTAAACATAATAATAACAATTAAAGCTTCACCATCATGATAATAAGCTTGATTATAACATTGGCAATAGGATGTCTCTGCGGCTTCCTCGCCGGCAAACTCTTCAAGGGTTCGGGCAACGGCCTGATTATGAACATCGTCATCGGTATTGTTGGCAGCTGGGTAGGCAGCTGGCTGCTTGGCGATTTCGTTAGCAAACTCGTAGGCGCTGGTCTGCTCAATACCATCATCACCGGCACACTCGGCGCACTCGTCATCCTGTTCATCGCATCGCTGATTATAGGCAAGAAATAATCTCCGAAGGTAGATGAAACAACTACAAGACAAAGACCAAGGGCTGTCCGAAAATAGACAGCCTTTGTCGTTTTATGATAAATATCACTTAAAAATAATATAACAAACAGAAATGAAAAGAGTTCTATTATCTTTCGCACTGTTTTTGGGAATGATGGCAACATCAAATGCCCAAGACAGCTACACCATTACAAGCCCAGACGGAAAAATCTCCGTTTCAGTATCGGGACAGAATGGCAAACCGCAATATTCTGTTTCCTACGACGGCAAGCCCATCGTCGCTCCGTCAGCTTTGGGCGTACAAACCAACATCGGTGATTTCACTTCCGACATGTCGCTCGGCAAATCTTCCGGCGTGACAGACATCGACGAGACCTACTCGCTGCCCAACATCAAGCAAAGCAACGTTCATTACACCGCAAAGTCAATGACGGTGGACTTTACCAAGGACGGCGCAAACAAGATGGCTGTGGAGTTCCGCGTAAGCAACCGCGACGTGGCTTTCCGTTACGTCATCTATGACAATAGGCAGACCAAGGTCTGCGTCATCAATGGCGAAGCAACAGCTTTCAACCTTCCCGACGCAACCACAACATTTCTCTGCCCTCAGTCCAAGCCTATGGGCGGATTTGCAAGGACATCACCGAGTTATGAAACACCCTACACAGTGGACGACGCAAACGGCAAAAACGGCTGGGGCAACGGTTTCACATTCCCCTGCCTGTTCAAGGTAGCCGACAATACTTGGACGCTCATCAGCGAGACCGGCACAGACGGCAATTATGTGGGCTGCCGACTCCTCAACATCGGCGGTGCAAAATACCAAATCGGCTTCCCGCAGGAGGAAGAACTGAACGGATTTGGCAGCACGTCGGTGCAGATGGCATTGCCAGGCAAGACACCGTGGCGCACAATCACCCTCGGCGGACTTGACAACATCGTGGAAACCACCGTACCATTCGACCTCACTGAACAAAAATACAAACCATCACAAAAATACATCTACGGCAAAGGTTCGTGGAGTTGGATTATCGGTATGGATCCGAGTTGTAATTTTGACGAACAAAAACGCTATATCGATTTTTCAGCTGCAATGGGCTACCAAAGTGTGTTGATTGATGCATTTTGGGATGGACAAATCGGCTACGACAAAATTGCTGAACTCGCCCGCTACGGAAAAGGCAAAGGAGTGGGACTTTTCCTATGGTACAACAGCAACGGTTCATGGAATGACGCACCGCAAACCCCGATTGGAAAAATGAATAATTCACGCATCCGCCGTCAGGAGATGAAATGGATGCATGACAATGACATTCGTGGCATCAAAGTTGACTTTTTCGGCGGCGACAAACAGCAGATGATGCAACTTTATGAAGACATCCTCGCCGACGCCAACGACTTTGGCCTTTTGGTTATTTTCCACGGTTGCACACTTCCACGCGGCTGGGAAAAAATGTATCCCAACTATGCAGCATCCGAGGCTGTGCTCGCGTCTGAAAACCTTCATTTTGGACAGGGCGCATGTGACAACGAGGCTTTTAACGCCTGCCTTCATCCCTTCATCCGCAACACAGTCGGCTCCATGGACTTCGGCGGCTCTGCACTCAACAAACGATACAGCGCGGACAACCAGCATGGCACAACTCGCCGCACAAGCGATGTATTTGCATTGGCGACTGCAGTATTGTTCCAAAGTGCAGTCCAGCACTTCGCTCTCGCACCAAACAACCTAACCGACGCTCCATCGTGGGCAATCGACTTCATGAAAAAAGTTCCAACAACATGGGACGAAGTGAAATTTATCGACGGCTACCCGGGTAAATACGTAATCTTCGCCCGCCGCAGCGGCAGCAAATGGATTATCGCCGGTATCAATGCCCAGAAGGAGACGTTGAAAACCACACTGACACTCCCGATGTTCGACGCAAACAGCACTGTAAAAATGTATTCCGACGACCCGCAACTCGCCGGCAGCGTCAAGGACATCAAAATCAACAAAAAACAACAGGTAATAGTCACAATTCCCTGCAATGGAGGTTTGGTGATTGAATAGAGAATAAACCGCAAAGCGGTGAATCATTTAGCCGGGGATGGAAATCCCCGGTTTTTGTATATATACGCGGTTGTGTATATCCCGAATGATATATCCCCGAATTTTCACATCCGAATTCCAGCAACAGTCAAGTCATCAACCTGCAAATGTCCATCCACCCATTCATTAACGACAGTGGAGACTATGTTTTTCTGTTCTTCCATGGACATTGCAGCTATCTGTTCAAACATAGCCATAAGCCGTTTAGTTGAAAATTTCACATTGTCGGGACCGCCAAACTGACTTTGGAGGCTGTCAGTAGTCAAATAAAGCATATCGCCTTTTTTAGCGGGGATAACAATTTCGGCAAACGGGCTGTCACCCTTGAAAGACCAACCAATAGGCATACGGTCGCCATTGTAGGCTGTGAGGCTACCATTGGAATAGAGATAGACATTCTGGTTTGCACCTGCGAAACGTATTTCTCCGCCATTTTTTGGGAATGCGCACAGCGTCAGATTCATGCCGTCATGAATGTTTGAGATGCCATCTTCACCACTGCGTAGCGACGATTTCACAAACTGTCGCATCTCGTCCATGATTGCGGCAAGATGAATGTCTTCATCATTAAAATGGTTGGCTATTGACTCTTTTAAGGCCGACAGACCGAGCATCGTGAGAAATGCACCCGGCACGCCGTGCCCCGCACAATCTGCAAGCGCAAAAATATTGTAGTTCTTGATTTCCAACGCCTTGAAAAAATCACCACTCACAATTCCTAGAGGTTTGGTGAATATGAAACAGTCAGTGAAAATGCCACCAATTTCCTTTTGAGGGAACGCCGCACGCTGAATCCGTTGCGCATAACGGATGCTCGAAGTGTTTTCCTTGTTCATTTCCGCGCAACGCTCGGATTCTGTGGCAATAGTAGTGTTAAGGTCATTGATTTGAGACTGCAATTCAATGATTTTCTGACGGTTACTTTCGTACCTCTGTTTGTTTTTCACTATATTAGTGTTGATTGTTTCCATAATGTCAGATTCTTATTCCTATTAATGTCTGATCGTCAAACTGATTGTACCCCTTCTTCCATTCGTTTACAAGCTGCGACATGTCAGCAAATTGAGTCTGCATGTCCTTGTTACAGTTCTCCTGTAACATTGAGGCGAGGCGTTTGGTAGTAAACTTTATGTTATCAGGGCTTCCGAACTGATCCTGTATGCCGTCGCTACAAAGATAAACAATGTCGCCTTTTTGGAGGTCGAATGTAAACGATTCAAAAGGTTCATTCTGCCTCGGATGACGTCCAATGGGCATCCGTGAACCTTTGAGCTTGGTGATTCCACCATCGCGGGCTACATAGATGGCATGGTTTGCAGTGGCATATCTTATCTGCGTCATGTCGTTATCAAATACACACATCGTAATATCCATGCCGTCGCTAACAGATGTATCATCCGCCTCGTCAGCCTCCGCAAGAGACGTCAGCACAAAATTACGAAGCGAATCGAGTATTTCTCCTGGATTCAAATCCTTTGTGATTTTTTGCTTTGAGAGAAGGTCTTTCAATGCCGACATTCCAAGCATAGACAGCAAACCGCCCGGCACTCCATGACCCGTACAATCAGCGACAATGGCAATCTTGTAGTCTGGAGACGAGGCGCATGTATAAAAATCACCACTCACAATGTCACGCGGCGAAAAATATATGAAACTGTCAGGAAACAATGCCTTGAACTCCGCATCATGCGGAATTACAGCGCGTTGGATTCTTTCGGCATACATGATGCTTGCCTTGAGGTCATTTTCAGCTGTTTCATATTCCTGCGAAATGTTGGAGATTTCATCATTTTTTTTGACGATTTCCTGCTCCAATTCGGCAATCAGTTTTTCTTGCTGCGCAATGTCTGCCTCATACTCATGCTCCGAGATATATTCTGATGTGTGTTGCATATTATAATTGTTTCAAAGTCCGACAATTACACTTCAAAGATTGCACCAAAAACATTTGGAATGTTCCAAAAAATCTATATTTTTGTGCAGTATTAACCCTTTTCACCAATGCATATGATGGACACACAACAATCAAATAATGACAGGCAGTATGTCGTGACACAAATATTCAGAATACTCAATGCAATTGTAGAGCGAAAAGTCAATGGAGAAACCATAAGTGCACAGCACAAAGACCAGCAGCAAACAAGCGAAAAGGATAAATCGTTGGGCGAACAGGCTAAAGTGTTGACAAACAAAGCAACGACAGCGTTTCAAGAAGGCCGATACGACGATGTAAAAAAGAATCTCAAAGCAGTGTTGGACATAATTGAACAGTTGCCCGTCAATAATGACCACATGGAAGCAAAGGCGTATATGCTGAATATGCTCGCTGGGGCAGAATGTCGGCAGGGGTTGTACGATATGTCAGTCAAGCATTTGAAAGAAGCCATTGAAATATGCGAACAATTGCCAGACACAATAAAATATCAGTACGCCAAGGAAACATTCGAGGAAAACCTCGAAAATGTGAAATATAAAATGGAAAAAGTCAACGAGCATAAAAACGTCGAAGAAAAGGAATCCGACGAATCGCTGCTCGACGCCCTGCAAAACAAATCCTCAAAAGACAAAAAACCGAAAAGCCGCAGTTTTTCCGATGTGATGTTAGATGGTGGGGCTTGGTGGTTAGGACTTGTCATTATCCTTTTGGCAATACTTATGTACAAATATTGCTAAACCACCTGCACATGAAGAGGACATAACCATAACAAAAAAACCGACCGTCTTTTTCAGACAGTCGGTCTCATTCGAAAAAATTGGCGATTACCTACTCTCCCACATTGTATCGCAGTACCATCGGCGCAAGCGGGCTTAAC
>JAGCRY010000046.1 GCA_017964465.1 Bacteroidales bacterium
TCGATTCTGTCGTCGAGGAGTTCCTTTTGGCGTGACATCGGCTCCGGCGAAACCTCTTCCAAGAGTTTCTTGAAGCGGCTCGACATAAACTTCTTGCCATTCTTGCCGCCAAACTGCGACGCATAGCCATCGGAGAATATGTAAACGATGTCGCCCTTCTGAACATCAACATCATACGTCGTAAACCCGACATTGACCAAATCGAATATACCAATCGGCATACGGTCGGCGCGGTATTCCTCCAATACTCCGTCGTGAACGAGGAACATAGGATTGAACGCACCTGAGAATTGCAAATGGTTAGTTTCCAAATCCAAAATACATACTGCAATATCCATGCCGTCCTTCGCTTCGTCCACCTTGCCGGTCTGTTTGAGCGATTCGATGACCGCAGTGCGCAGGAGGTCGAGCATGTGACCCGACGAAAGGCCTTCCTGACCGTTCACAACAATTTCGTTGATGAACGCCGAACCGAGCATACTCATGAACGCGCCCGGCACGCCGTGACCCGTACAGTCGGCAGCCACCATCACAGCATAATGGTTTACATGCTTGAAATAATAGAAGTCGCCGCTCACGATGTCCCTCGGACGGAACAGGATGAAATATTCGGGCAAAACCGCCGATATTGTGTCCATAGTAGGCATGATAGCGGTCTGGATACGTTTAGCGTAATAGATACTGTCCATAATCTCCTGCTCGTGGTGAGCAATCTCGTCGCGCTGCTGCATTGCGATATTTTTCTGCACTTCGAGTTCGTCACGCTGCGAGAGAATTTCAGTCTTCTGACGCTCCAAAGTGGCGTTCTTCGCCTCGATGGCATCACGCTGCGTAAGAATTTCCTCACGCTGGAGTTCCAACTCGGCGTTTTTGAGTTCGATAGCCTCTTTCTGCTGCGTGATTTCGGATGTACGCTCTTCGACAATCTTCTCCAACATTTCGTTGCGGCGTTTGAGCTGCTTCTCACGCCATTTGATAATGGTGATTATCAAAGCCGCAAATGCCGCCACAAAGAGAATGATTACCCACCATCTCAGATAGAAGGGCTTCATTATCTCAAATTTGTATGAATTGGCGGTGCTCCAGATGCCGTCCTTGCCCTTGGCGCGATAGACAAATTCATACTTCCCGGCGGGAAGATTCTGATAACGAGCGTTGTTTTCCTGACCGAGTGAGGCTGTATAGTCGTTGTCGAGGCCTTTCATGTAGAACTCGTATGTAATCGCCTCCTCGTCCTTGAACGAAAGACCAGCGAGTTCAAAGATGAAGTTGTTTTCACTCGCCTTGAATATGTTACGCTGCTGCGAAATCTTTTCACCATTGAGGAACAGGTTTTCAATACGGCATTGCGGCACAAACTTCGCAGCGTTTTCCTTGCGGAGGTCGTAAGCCGACACGCCGTGGTATGTGGCAACATAAAGCACGTTTTTGCTATTGAGCAACAAGCCGTTAGTAACAATTTCATTGCCAGGCAGACCATCATTTGAATACACCACAATCTCAACATTATTGCTCTCAATGTCATAATAACAGAAGCCCCTATTTGTACCGAGCCAAAGGTGTTCACGTTCCTTGTCGCGGTCTTTCTGAATGGAGTTTATGGAGACATTAGGCAACGTCGGGATGGTAAGCGTCTGGAAAACGCCATCGGAAGTAAATTTTCCAAGTCCGTCCTCCATGCCGACCCACAACACATCGTCAATCGCCTTCAGTCCGAGCACAGGCGATGGTGTGGCACAAAGATTCTCGAATGTAATGCTATTATATTTCACAAGTCCCGTATTGTTACCGCCCACAATCATGCCTTGGTACTCCTCCATTTGACTGACAAGCGAGGTGAAATCGTTTGTGATTGAGATTGGCTGACTGTCGAAACTTGCAATCCTATAAATCAACCCATCAACTCCCGACATCAGGAATATATCGCCGGAAGGTGCAACATAGACGTTCTTGAGGCTGAATATCTTTTGCGTGAATTTCTTTTCATGAACACATTTCAAAGTCTTCACGTCATAAATGTACCATCCGTTGCTGTTTGCGAAGAACAGGTTACCGTCCGGCATCGTCGTCACGACGTATGGCAACTTGTCGCCGTCCAACTGGTCTGAAAAATCAACCAAAGTATTATGATAATACATAATCTTGTTGTTGAACGCCATCCAGATACGACCGCTGGCATCTTCAACAATATTATTGAGGTAACTGTCTATCATTTCGGGATAAAGGTTGCGAAGCGAGCGGTTTGTGAGTTTCTGGATACCGCCGCTGAAACCAAACCAGAAGTTTTCCTCCTCATCCTCAAAGAATGACAAGAGTTTCAGGTTTTTGAGGCCTATGGATTGGTCATACCTGATGGCAGTCTGCATCAATGAGAAAATCTGGTAAGCCTCAAAATCCGACAATAAGAATATGGAACCATCCTTATTTTGCTTGATGGAGCGGATGCGGGAATTTGGACTGATGCTCACACGGTTGTTGATGCGCAGGCTGTCTATGTTTCCATTTGAAAAGTCTGACAACTTTTCCGCGCTATATACACCGTCGTATGCCGAGAGCCATATTCTTCCGTCATTCTCCACAAACACGCTGTAACAATCCTTGTTTACAAGTTTTGTGAGATTGTATTCACGATCCATCACGAAAAAGCCGTCTGGCGAAGCGATGAAGGTATAGCGTCCGGTCTTCGTTTGGGAGAACGAATTAATGATTGAAGGCATCGTGGGCACTTTATCGTTGAGACGGCGTTGTTGTTTGTTATTTTCACTCAAATAATAAAGTCCCTTGTCACCATACACATATTTGCCGTCCTTTGAATCGACGAAAATATGTTTGAAAGCTACATTTGGGAAATATTTTGTGAATGAGCCGTTTGGATCCATGCAGACAATGCCGTCGATCGTGGCGAAATAGAGCCAGCCCTTGCTGTCCTGCGCAATGTCGAAGACGATGGTATTGTCGATTCCGTCGGCGGAGGTGAATGTCTCCATCTTTCGTCCATTGAACTTCACAGCGCCTGAATGAGTACCAAACCATATATAGCCCTCCCTGTCCTGGAAGATGCACCTCACGTCCTCCTGCGGCAAACCCTGGTCGGAACCATAGAACACAAACGGGAAGTAGCCCGTCTGATATGTCTGGTACATGGCGTTGAGGTGGTTCTGTGCAGCCTTATATTGGATGGATGACTGTTCAAAAAACGCCTTGTCCATCACTTCGGTAGATTTACACCATTCGAGGAACTCAATGATTTTCTGGCGGAGTTTCGGCTGATTTTTCTTTATGCCCCAACCTACCGAATAAATGTCGCCGACAACAAACTTGGCTTCAAGTTCGGGATATTTTGGAAGCGAATAGATGTCGAAGTTCACGATACAGTAATCAGCCCTGCCACTAATAATTTCGGGGAAAAATTCGTTTGCCTCGCGGTAGTAATACTTTTCTTTCGGGATGTTGTTTTCGATAAGATCCTGCTCATACACAGAACCCTTTGAGGTCACACCTTTGTATTTTGCAAGGTCACTGATAGACTTTATGTCTGTTCCTTTACGCGCCACAACGACGTCGGCAGTAGGCAGCACGTCAATTATGTCAATCTTTGTGGTACGCCAAGGCACAGGCGAGAGAAGGTCACATGCAATATCGAAATCATTGAATATTTCAGGCGTATAAGCACTGTCTTTTACTGTAACACCGTGGCTATCCTGGAAGTAATCATCCAACTTCTCCACAAAACGCAGTTCAAGTTTGAGACCCATGTAATCAGCGAGTGCGCCTGCAAGATAATGGTTATACTGTTTAGGACCGCTTTTATGATATACAAGGTCACGGTCTCGGAGCGCAACAATCAACTTGCCCGACTCCGTGATTTCATCAATATCACGGTAATCGCTCGTACTGCTGGTCTTGGAATCAGAATAAGACTTGATGATATTTGAATACGATTCGTAATTGTACTTAAATTTCTCTGTGAACAATTTGTCCAACATTCCAGTGCCCTTCATCATCACAAAGAAATTGTCAATTTCTTCGCGGAGGGACTCATTGTCCTTTGCAACCGCCCATGCCACCTTGTCAGGTGCGGCGACAGGGAATGCGAGGTTGAACCTCTTCTCGTTGTCCTTAACGAACTGCAAGCCGACGTAAGACACCGTGACAAAACCATCAACCTTGCCGGTACGGGCGAGCTCCTGCGATTCCTCTTCGCTTCGTGTCTTGACAATCTCGATGCCGCCACCAATCATATCGTTGATAATCTGCATATTGCGCTCGTATGAAGAGTTTTCCATAAGCGCAATCTTGAGACCTTTGAGGTCACGATAGTTTTTCACCTTCAGTTTCTGAGTTTTAGGGCGCATTCTCTCCGGCACGAAAAATTGGTTGATGACGGACTGACGCTGACGGTAATTGCTGATTATCAAGAGGTCAGAGACTTGCATCTCGCCAGCAAAAGTAAAGAACTTTTTCCTCCAGTCATACATGTATGTCGTGCCACATATAAAATCCGCCTTCAGGAGAGCGTCAGGAGTGTAATATACAGAATCATTGGTGATATAGTCGGGAGGGACAATGCCATCATGGGAAAAAATTTCATTCCACTCTATATCCACAAATTCAGGACGGCAATTGATATACTTCGCGAATTCCTCGGCGAAATCCTTGTTGATGGTTTGTTTGACACTCTTTGTAAGCGCAATATAGACAACCCCACTGCGGCGTATCTCGTCGAGCGTGCGGCTGTAAACTGTGCTTACCATCATGGTAATCAATAATATGAGCGATAGAAATCTTTTCATTTTGTTTTTTGTGCTGCCCTGTGGGCTTGCAAATTCGATGCAAAGATACACATTTTTAGCAGTATCTTTACATATTTTTTGCAATTTTTGTGCCGAATGACTTTTTTTATATCAACGTTTACACAAAACACTTACATTTTCACAAGGTCTTCAGATACTTCTCCAAGCGATCAAGAGCTTCCTTAATGTTCATCAGTGAGTTTGCATAGCTTAACCGCAGGAATCCCTGACCCTGAGAGCCGAAGTCTATGCCCGGCGTAACGCCGACATGGGCGTTTTCGAGAATGTCGAATGCGAATTTGTAGGTGTCGGCGGCAAACATCCTCGCATCAACAAAAACATAGAACGCGCCGACCGGCTCTGCCCAAATCTTGAAACCAAGTTTTTTCAAACCAGCAACAATGAATTTCCTGCGCTCGTCGTATATCCTGCACATTTCGGCGACATCCTTGCCGCATTTGTCAAGAGCCTCAATGCCAGCCCACTGTGCATCACTCGGTGCACAGATAAAGAGGTTTTGCTGCAAAGTCTGCAATGTCCTCATGTATTTTTGAGGCGCGATCAAATATCCAAGCCTCAAGCCCGTCATTGCAAACCTTTTGCTGAAGCCATTGATTACAAAGGCGTTGTCCGTGAACTCCAAAATTGAATGTGCCTTGCCTTCATACACAAGCCCATGATAAATCTCGTCGGAAATCACCGTAAGACCCAAGTCGGCAATCTGCCTCATCACTTCCGGCTCTATCATAGTGCCAAAAGGATTGGAGGGCGAGTTGATGAAAATCGCCTTGGTCTTTGGCGTTATCTTCTTCTTAACTTCCTCTATATCAATGCGGAAACCATTTTCGGGAGAGAGGTTTACATAAACTGGCACGGCGTGCACAGTCCTTACGAAATTTGCATAGCAAGCATAACCGGGATTGAAAACCAACACTTCATCCCCTACATCGCACAACGTCCTCAATACCATCAATATAGCGGGCGACGAACCAGAGGTAACAACGACATTTTCAGGCGAAAACTCAACGCCACACTCCTTTTTGTATAGAGCCGCAATCGCCTTCCTCAGTTCTAACATGCCGAGCGAATGTGTATAGTGCGTCCAGCCGTTGCGAACTGCACACACAACCGCCTCACAAGCGTCATACGGAACATTGAAATCCGGCTCGCCAACTTCCAAATGGATTACATTATCACCATTTTTCTCAATCTCCTGTGCCCTTTCAAGCACTTCCATTGCAATAAAGGGTGTAATATCTTCAAGCATTTTTTATTTTTGATTTTTGATTTACGATTTACAATTTTTGAATTATGCATTAAACCTCAAACTCCATTCCATCCTCCGCCGCGAATGTGTTTGGAAAGATTTCACGCGCCTGCCTTTCCAACAATTCCACTGAATCGTACCGACCTGAATAGTGACCAATCACAAGTTTTTCGACACCGGCATCACGCGCAACTTCCGCCGCCTGTCCTGCGGTGCAATGGAAGGTTTCTATGGCGCGATTTGCATAGGAATTGTCGTATGTCGCCTCATGGTACAACACATCAACGTCCTTCACAATCTCCACGACGGAATCGAGTTTTGTAGTGTCGGACACAAAAGCATAACTTTTGGGCTTTGGCGGGGGGATTGTGAGTTGGGAATTTGGGATGACTGTGCCGTCTTCAAGCCTGAGGTCGCTGCCATTCTTTATCGCCACAATCTCAGCAATAGAAATATTGTAGCGTGGAATGCACTCCTTTATAATATTGTATTGCGCCGGCTTTTCACGGAACACGAAACCCCAGCACGGTATCCTATGGTTGAGAGGAAAACTATACACCATCAAATGTTTGGTTTCCAAAGTCAGACTCAAACCATCGGGCGACAGCGGCTCATAATGGATGGTATAGCCAAGTTCATTCACCAACACAGGCGAATATTTAGACTCCAACATCTGTTGCAACCGCGCCGGACAATGCAAATAGAGATCGCCCTTACGCCCCATCAGGTCGAGCGTCGATAAAAGACCGAACAACCCGAAAAAATGGTCGCCGTGAAGGTGTGAAATGAAAATGTGGTTCAGCCCTCCAATCCTCACACTATTCCTGCGCATGACCACCTGCGTCGCCTCCGCACAATCAACGAGATATATCTGTCCATTGTGGCTCACGACCTGAGAGGTGGCGTTGCGATTGAGCGTTGGAAGCGCCGACCCACAGCCTAATATCTTAACATTAAATGACATAATTTTTAGTCCAATTATGTTTTTTGAACGTGCGAAAATACAAAAAATCCGTACCAACACAAAAAAAATATAAAAATACAAGCAACAAATTACCTTAATTACACGTCTTTTTTATATATTTGCGACTGAAAAACAGACTTTGACAACCAATATCGATATGAAAACAAAGCATTACATATATATACCATTCATTGTCTTAACGCTGCTTGCATGTGCAGTCGGCAGGCTCCACGCGCAGTCACCGGCATACCAGTGCGGTTTTGAAAACGGTTTCGGCGGATGGAAAAACGTTCCTGACCAGATAAACAACTGGGTTATAGGACGCGGCGACGCTGCACACAGAGTCAATGAAAGGAAACACTCCGAAACAGGACCAAAAGAAGCATACGAAGGTGACGCATACGCATACGTCAATTTCTACGACAAGCCAAACTCCCATCCAGTCATCATGACGCAGACTTTCGACTTCTCATCATTGCAGAACCCGATTTTCTCCCTCTATATGCACAACTACTGGGAAGGCGACAATCATGACCTGACTTTCATGGTTGAGGCGAAGGAATCCGACGACCATTTCTGGCACACACCGCTTACAGTGACGCAAGACGACGGCGACCAGTGGCACAAACTTAACGCCTGTATGTCGGAATTTGCAGGAAAATCAAGCGTGGACATCAGAATCTACATCGAAACCGACAAGGGCAACCAGAACATCGCGATAGACAACATAACCATTGAAGATTTTGTCATCAATGCTGAAGCAGTCGATGTCTCATGCTTCGGCTATCAGGACGGCGCTATAACAATTTCGCCATCATGTGGCGGTCCGCTCTATGAATATTCAATCTACGCCGGTGCAAACCCGACCACAACGACTGAAAAGTCAATGACTTACACCGACCTTTTCGCCAATCTCTATAATGCGAGGATTATGGACATTTCGTCACACTGCGTGGCTCAGCGTCCTTCCATCAAAGTTGCCGAACCTGCGGAAATTGAAGTACGTCCATACATAACGGACATCAAATGCTACGGCGACAAAAACGGCAGCATCGCCATTGGAGCATCCCAGAAAGACGACGACGAAAGAGTGTTTGAATTTTCAAAAGACAACGGCGAATCCTTCCAGAGCGACTCGCGCTTCAGCAACCTTTCAGGCGGCATCTACAACATCCGTGTCAGGAATGACAAAAAATGCCTCTCAAAAGCCGTCCCCGTGGAAATTGGAAAGGACGTGCTTCTCGAAATCAAGGACATCCAAGTTACAAACATCACATACTGCCACGGTGAAAAGAGCGGCACAATTTCCATCACTGCAAATTATGGTGAGAATGCGCCGATTGACTATTCAATTGACGGCGGAAAAACACCATACCACTCAAACCTCTTCCAACAACTCGGCGCGGGAGAATATAGTATTGCAATCATCGACCGCAACAAATGTGTACTCAAATGGCCTGAGCCGGTCAAAGTGACAGAGCCTGACAAACTCGAACTTGCAGAACAGGTAAAGCATACCGACATCGACGGCTGCCACGGCGAATCAAACGGCACAATAGACATCAAACTGAAAGGCGGCACAGGTCTGTATTACACGTCAATCGACGGCCTTATATACAATCAGCAGACCACCTACACTGGGCTTGCAGCCGGAACCTACAATATCAGCGCACGTGACCAGAATTTCTGTTCTATCGACCTCGGCAGCGTCACAATAACGCAGCCAGACCCGATTGAAATACTTGACGTAAAGCCTCATGACATACTCGGATGCTACGGCGACGCAACCGGCTCAATAGACATCAAGGCGCAGGGCGGCACAGGCGACATCACATACAAACTCAATGTTGAAGGCGTGGAGCCTACAAAGGAATCCACTGTGAAAAACCTTCATGCAGGGCGGTATTTTCCGAGCGTTGTCGATGAAAAAGGATGCGAGGCGATTTACGAATACAACTTTGTAGATTTGACACAGCCCGAACCGTTCAAATTCTTCAATGTCATTGGCTTAGACAAAGAAATCAGATGTAACGGTCAGGAGGCGGGCATCATCAATGCCGTCGCACAAGGCGGAACATTGCCATACCATTATTCAATCGACGACTACGAGCATACAATCACTGAATACACAGTCAACACCGTGTTTTTCAGGAATGTAGGCGCAGGCATCTACAATGTGAAAGCCCGCGATGACAAAGGATGTGAAGCCCAGAGCGTGGAAATTGAACTCCTGCAGCCCGACGAACTCACAATAACAGATGTTGAGGTTACGCCGCTGATGTGCCATAACGACAAGACGGGTTCCATTTCAATCGCTGCCGACGGCGGCACGCCGGACTATAAATATGGCTACAGCATCCACGGCGACAATAACTGGCGAGACCTGCTGCCGCGCCAAGTCATCACAAACCTCCAGCCTGACAATTATGACATTATCGTGACGGACAAGAACAACTGTTCGACATATAAATACAACATCCTTGTGTCTCAGCCAGAACAGTTGCAAATTACAGCCATCACGCCTCACGACGTCTCAATTTGCTACGGCGACAAAAACGGAAAAATCATCATCAACGCAATCGGCGGCACTCAGCCATACGAATACTCAATCGACAACGGCTCCCACTACCAGAGCAACAACGTATTTACCGACCAAGCCGCCGGCAACAACTACCACATCTTAGTGCGCGACGCAAACAAATGCGAAGTCGATGGCGGCACAACCCTCATAGACCAGCCCGCAGAAGTCATAATCAACTATATGAACTACAAGGACATCCACGGATGCAACGGTTCAAAAACTGGATACATTCACTTCACGGCGTCCGGTGGCACCGGCGACCTCAAATACAGCATTACAGGCTTTCCACAGCAACTCATTGGCGAATTTCCAAACATCCCTGCCGGAGAATATACACTCCGCGTGGAGGACGAACACGGATGCTCGGCGACACAAAAGGGCATCACAATCCACGAGCCGCCTGTATTTGAATTTGCAGACGAGACAAAACTCACCCACAACCCATGCCACGGCGACAACATCGGCGAAGCCATAGTCTCAATCAAGGGCGGCATGCCCGTACAAACGGAGTTCCCATACAAATTCTATCTCAACCCGACGACTGATGTTGAGAATACAGACCCGACATGCTATGACGGCATATTCCAGCATCTGTACGCCGGACAGTATGAAGTCATCATCCGCGATGCATACGAATGTGAACTTTCGACATCATTCTCCATAACCGAGCCTGAACTTTTTGAAATCACGGGACTCGACACCCTCAATATCAACACGTGCTACGGCGACTCGTCGGGTTACATCAAGGTGAACATCACGGGCGGCATACAGCCTGTGAATTTTTCATGCACAAGCGGGTCGATAGACAAGACCAACACCAACGGTATTTTCAACAAACTTACCGCCACACAATATGGAATCACCGCAGTGGACGCAAACGGTTGTAAATCAACGGAATATACAACACTCACCCAACCCACACAACTCAAACTCCAAAACGTCTCCTTCACAGACATCCTCTGCCACGACGCAGGCACAGGCATAATAAGGGTCGAGGCGGACGGCGGCGTTGGAGACATTTCGGTTTCCATAGACGGCGGCAAGACCTACCCCTACTCCATCGGCAGCATTGAAAACGTCCATCCTGGCAACTACACAATCATGGTGCGCGACCACAACAAATGTGTCGCCAAAAACACAAAACAAATAAAAATCAACAACCCGCCAGCACTCATCGTGGAAGTCGATGTGCAAGACGTAATTTGTCATGAAGGCAACACAGGCAAAATTGTAGCGCAAGCAACCGGCGGCACAAAACCGTATTCATTCTCCTTGGACAATGAAAACTGGTATGACAGTCGCAACGTTTTCGACAAACTGACTGACGGAAACTACATCGTTTACGTCAAAGACTACAACAATTGCCCCACCCAATCCTCCCCGCAGACAATCAAGAGACCTGAAAACAGGGCTGGATTCAAACTCAGCAAGACTGAAGGATGCTCGCCGCTCGAAATCACGATGACACAGGACTACCGAGGACTCACGAAATACACAATCTCCAACGGTGACATCATCTACGACCGTCTCGAGCCCACACGCCATACCATCGTCAACAACTCAAACGAAGTCAAGAGATACGAAATACTTGCTGAAATCCAATACGAAGACGGCGTAGGATGCGCCGACACTGCATACAGATACGTGACGGTATATCCACAGCCGCATACCGACTTCAGGCTTGTTGACACCGCTACAGTATGGCCAAACAACACTGTCATATTGGCAAACCTCACTAAAAACGTTGAAACCGCGCATTGGGACTTCGGCGACGGAACTACATCCTCGACCATTAACGAGACAACCCACGAATACGCATCCTGTGGCGTATATAACATCAGACTCATCCAAAGCGACGGACGGTGCTCCGACACCCTCGAACACGTCTTCCAAATTGAAGGACGCGAAATAAAACCCGCATTCACAACAAGCGACAACAGCGGATGCGAACCCTTTGAAGTCACGTTCAACAACATATCCGAAAATGCAGACTCTTTGGTATGGGACTTCGGCGACGGCACAAAGAAAGTCTCGTCCGTAAAGAATACCAAACACACATACACCGCGCCTGGCACCTATGAAGCCAAGCTGACCCTCTTTGGAGACTGTGGCTCTTCATCCACAACATCGAAGACAATCACAGTCCACCCCAAGCCCACGGCATCATTCCATCAGAACCTCGACACAATATACGAAGGTCAAATCCTCCACGTATACTGTGAATCCTCGCCGTCGGACAAATACATCTGGAACTTCGGCGACGGAACCATTGAAAACGGTCTCGCCACAGCCGAACACGAATACAAATTCGATGGCACATTCGACATCAGCCTGACAGTGATGACCGGCAACTCCTGCATGGACACGGCAAAAGTGAAAAATGCAGTCACTGTCGTAGTCTCGCCAATAATCGTCTTCCCGACAGCATTCACACCAAACGGCGACGGACTTAATGACAGGTTCGTGCCTGTACATGGATACATACCCAAATACGAAATCATCATCCTCAACAGGAACGGCGTCGTGGTGTACCGCAGTGAAAACATAGACGAAGGCTGGGACGGAACACGAAACGGCAAGCCATGTCTGCCGGGTATGTACGTCTATAAAGTGAGGACAATACTCCGAGACCAGACCGTACACTACCAATACGGACACGTCATGATGTTCAGATAATGGACGAAAAAAAATAAAGTGATTTTTTTCACAAAAAAAGTTTGTTTGCATCCATTATATTAGTATCTTTGCGCAATATAATCACCCCAAAAAAACAAACAAGATGAAGCGTAATGCAAAAATAATACTGTCGTTAGCAGTGGGCATAGCCACATTTGCATCCTGCACACAAGTCAACGACAACAGCAGTCAGACAAAGACCGACACATTGTCGCAAGTCCAGAAACAAGCCTTCAACCAGGCTAAAGCAGTGTTCTATGCGCTGCCGTCGCCTGTGGAGACCGCGACAATGCTCGAAAACCTCGGCGTGAAATTCACCGACAAATACCTCCACAAAACTTCGGACGTAGAAAAATACAACACGACTTCCTCCGAAGCGCTCAACCTCGGAATCTATACTGCCGACATGAGCTTCTGCGCCCTCTACGAGCAAAACCAGGCAGTCATCGACTACCTCTCTACTGTAAAGAAACTCTCTGAAAGGCTCGGCATCGCCGGATTCTTCAACGACAGCACGTTGCAGACCTTCCAGAACAACATCAACAACAAAAACAAAATCATAAACTCCATCTCGGAATCATACAGCCAATCGACAAGCTTCCTCGACGAACAGGAACGCACAGAAATCGCTTCGACTGTCATTGTCGGCGGATGGATTGAAACTCTCCACCTCACCCTCAACATGCTCAAAGATGTTGACCTCAAAAGCAACAAGGCCGACGTCAACGACATAATGCTCAACCAGCAGTTCACCCTCGAAGACCTAATCGGCATGCTCGAACTCTTCAAAGACGACAAGTACATCGCCAACCTCGAAGACAAACTCCTCACTCTCAAGAAGACCTTCGACAAAGTTCACGGCGAAATCACTCTCGAACAAATCGAAACCCTCGAAAATAGCGTCGTCGTAATACGCAACGACTTCATCAAATAAAATAAAAAACACAGGAACCATGAAATATATATATTCAATAATAACAGCGTTCATCATCTGCCTGATGACATTCCCCTCCCAAACTCAAGCTCAATGCAAACAGTTTTCGGAGACGGAAGTGATGCCGCAACTCGGCGAATACATCATCAGCGGACGCTATAACACGCTCAAACTCAGGGAGGGCGAAGAAATCCTAATCTTCAAGACCCTCAGCAAAGGAATCGACTACAGGATTCTCGTTAGATGTGTGGACTCCCTCGCCAACCACCTCCATTTCACAATCAAGGACTGGGAGGACAACACAATCTACGACAACGAAAAAAACAACTACAACTACAAGTGGGACTACAAGAGCGAAAAGACACAGAGGATAAAAATAAACGTCTTCGTGCCGAAATCAAGCGAAGACTCGCCACTCAAAGAAGGCTGCGTGACTGTAATCACCGGCATAAAGCCTGACATGTAAGCCAAAAACGCACAATGGAACCACTTATTGCCATAAAAACGAGCCACAATTTCATGCCTGAAATTGTGGCTCGTTTTTTGTGCCGCCAAATGCAAAAAAATGTGAATTTTATTTTTAATTAAACAAAAAATTATTTTATATTTGCGCATGACAAAACCCGATATATTATGAGACGATTAACGACAACAATTATATTATTGATGCTATGCGTGGCGACCGTTTTTTCGCAAAAAGCACCAGAATTTTACGCCGTGTTTGACGGCAAAAACACAGTTACAGCATATTATGACGGCAACATGCCCGACAATGCGTACCATTTTAATACTGACGCGCTGTTCCCGCTATATAACATAAAGAAGGTCGTTTTTGACCAATCGGTTAGGAATTACGCCCCGACTTCATGCGAAAGTTGGTTCTCTTACTGTGAAAACCTTTCTGAAATCGAAGGTCTCGAAAACCTCAACACAAAAAACGTGACCTCGATGAGCGGAATGTTCTATAGGTGCATATCACTAAAAAAAATCGACCTCAGCCATCTAAACACCGAAAACGTTACGGACATGAGCGAAATGTTCGCGCACTGTTGGGAACTTGAAAAAATAGACCTCAGCCACCTCGACACGAAAAACGTCACGGACATGACCGAAATGTTCTCTAATTGCTACAAACTCGAAACAATAGACGTCAGCCGTTTCAACACCTCGAAGGTCACAAAAATGGAAGGAATGTTCATGGAATGTAACGGGCTGAAAGGAATAGACCTCTCCTCATTCGACACCCGAAACGTCTCAAGCATGAGCGAAATGTTTTCCGGCTGCTACAGCATTGACAAAATCGACCTCAGCGGATTCCGCACTGAAAACCTGACGAACACTTCATACATGTTCTCGGGCTGCCGCGAATTGAAAACCATAGACATCAGCGGCTTCCGCACATACGACGTGACAGACATGGGAAACATGTTTTCATCATGCATAATGCTGAGGACAATAGTCGTAGGCGACGGATGGAACACGGCGGCTGTGACTTCAACAGAGCCGATGTTCTCCTTTTGCCGCACAATTTGCGGCGGAACCGGCACACGATACGACAAAAGCAAACTCGGCAAAGAAATGGCGAAAGTTCAGGGCGGCTACCTGACAATTAAAGGTCAGAAACCATACCTTCCGAAAGCCTACGCCGTTGTGAGGGATTCAGTCTTGACACTATATTACGGCGACAAAAAACCGGCGGACACGAGGATTTATTTCATTGGAAACTATGAGGACGAAACAAAAAATATCAAGGAAGTCATCTTCGACTATTCATTCCGTGGATACCGCCCCGACAACTGCATTGCATGGTTTCAGGGTCTGACAAACCTCCAGAAAATTACAGGCATGAGGGAATATCTCGTGACGGACTATGTAACCGACATGAGCAACATGTTCAAATACTGCGGCATAAAGTCACTCGACCTCAGCGCGTTCAACACTTCAAAAGTGACAGACATGAGTGAAATGTTCGCCGGCTGTAACAATCTCGAAGTAATCTTCGTTGGATACACATGGAAGACAGACGCCGTGAAAAAATCCGACCAGATGTTCTACGGATGCCGGAGGCTCTACGGCGCAAAGGGCACACCCTACTCCATGAAGCACACAGACGTAAAATATGCACACATCGACGACGGCGAAAAAAATCCAGGATATTTCACCCAAAAATGGCAGAAACAATTCGTCCCTGAAGAAAAAATAGCCGACAAAGACGAACCTTACGTCCTGATTAACAACGAAGTAGCCACTTTCTACTACGGCAAAAAAAGGTTTGGTAACCATTATTACACAATCACAAACTATCCACGCCAATTCATCAAAAAAGCCGTTTTCGACGAGACTTTCCGTTTCTACACTCCAAAAACTTGTAACCGATGGTTTAACGACTGCGCAAACCTGACGGAAATTGTGGGCATGGACAAATACCTTGACACCGAACAAGTTACGGACATGACCCTCATGTTCGGAAACTGTGCAAAACTCGAAAAAATCGACCTCAGTGGATTCAAGACCGCCAATGTCACAAAAATGGACAGGATGTTTTCAGGATGCCGCAGCCTCAAATCCATAGACCTGAGCAAACTCGACACAAAAAAAGTCGTCAGCATTGACAAAATGTTCGCCGGATGTAACAGCCTGAAAACCATTGACCTCAGCCATTTTGACACTCAAAGCGTAATAAACATGAGAGGTCTGTTCTCCGACTGCATCAATCTTGAAAAAATAGACCTCACTGGCTTCAATACCGCAAACGTGACAAACATGTATGGAATGTTCCGCAGCTGCTACAACCTCGAAACCCTCGACCTCAGCAGTTTTAACACTGCACGTGTCTCAAACATGGGCGACATGTTCTGCTATTGCAGCGGGCTGAAAACCATCTACGTCAGCAAGGACTGGACGACAAGAGCCATACCCAACAAAGAAATTGTGGAAAAACTTTCAGAAATCGGCGGCAATGGCACAACCCACATTTTCACCGGCTGCACTTCACTATGCGGCGAAAAAGGCACGCTATATTGCTACGCTTTCAATGGAAAAGACTATGCAAAAATCGACGCCGGCAAAAACTCCCCCGGCTACCTCACGACCAAAGGCTCGCCACAATGGAACAAAACCGCATACGCAATCTTGAAAAATGGCACTCTCACATTCTACTACCGCTCAAGCGTGCCAAACGGCGCATACGTCATCCACGGCGGAAAATCCACACAGCCATGGAGCCACGCCGCTACAACAATAAAAAAAGTTGTTTTCGACGTTTCATTCCGCTCATTCCGTCCAAATACCTGTTATGAATGGTTTTCTCAATGCGGCAGCCTAACGAGCATTGAAGGAATGAAGGAAAACCTCAACACCGAAAACGTCGTAAACATGGCGGCGATGTTCTACGGATGTTGCAGCCTTAAAGACGTGGATCTCAGCGGTCTGAAAACCCAAAACGTAACCACAATGCACAGCATGTTTTCAGGTTGCGTGGCGATGGAGAATTTGGATTTGAGCAGTTTCGACACCCGACACGTCAACAACATGGCATTGATGTTTGACGGCTGCAAAGGTCTCATGAACATCAACCTTGATGGTTTCGACACACACAATGTCAAAAACATGAGCCGTATGTTCTTCGGCTGCAAAAACTTACAGACTATCGATGTAAGCGGTTTCAACACTTCAAACTGTGAAAATATGTCCTTCATGTTTGCTGAAAGCGGCATCTCGCAAGTAGATTTGGGCAGTTTCACGACAGAAGGCATCACACACCTGACCGGCTATTACGGTTTTGAGATGCTGACGGGCATGTTTGAAGGATGTGAAAACCTCAAATCACTGGACATAAGCAGTTTCGTCGGTGCAAAATATTCGCCTGGAATGTTCTTCGGATGCACAAACCTAAGGAAAATTAAACTTTTCCCGCCAAAAAACTCCGAGTTTGGAAACTACACCGACACCGGCAACGACCTTTCAGGCTTGTTCGCCGGATGCAGCAACCTGCGCGAACTCGACCTGACAAGTTTTAAGAAACCCGACGCACCACGAAGCATGAAATATATGTTTGCAAACTGTTCACAACTCCGAACTATCTATGCAACAGAGGATTGGGAGTTTCAGTATGTTTTCACGCTCGATTCAGACAGCAGCATTGAGGACAAGACAGTCGAATACCAGCACAACTTCACAGGCCTATTCCTGAACTGCATAAATCTCCGTGGCGGCAAAGGCACAAAATGGGAGGCTGAAAACCAATCAAACGAAATGTACCTCACAATAGACGGCGGAGCAGATGCCCCAGGATATTTCACGAAAAAGTGAATAAAATTCCAAACATGGCGTTATATTTGTGGCGATTTTGAATAATTTATTAACCCTAAATCCCCCAAGACCATGAAAATACTTAGACTACTTCTCGCGCTCTTGTTGACCATGGCGTTCAGCTCTGCAGACGCCCAAAACTGGCTCAACAAACTCAAAGACAAGGCAGAAGACGCCGCAAAGCGCACCGTTGAAAAAAACGTGCAGCGCAAGACTGAAGATGCCGTGGACAACGCCATGAACGGCAACCGCAACAAGAAAAACCGCAACGACGACGCCGAGGAGGCGGAAGAAGTTTCGGAAGAAATCCAGGACAACAACAATGCAAACGCCGACGCCGACAACACCACACCCGAACCTCAGCGCACCAAAAAGGCTGAAATCAATTGGAACAGTTACGACTTTGTGGCAGGCGACGAAATCATCTTCGAGGACAACCTCGTGGACGAACAGGTTGGCGAGTTTCCGTCCAAGTGGGACGTGTTCAACGGATACGCGCAGGTAGCACAACTCAACGGCGTGAAGTGCATCTCGCTTTCCGACGACGGCGAAATCACCCCGCTCTTCAATGACAACAAGCCCTACCTCACCGACCAGTTCACAATCGAGTACGACGTGTACATCGTCTATGGTCCCGACTACAACACCAACTTCAATCCGCACGGATGGAGAATGAAAACCCTTCTGCCAAGCGGCGACAAGATTAAGAGCGATGAACACGGTTTCGGTTTCAATCATCAAGTATCCACAGGGGAAGATGCCAAGACCTTGGACGACGCAACA
>JAGCRY010000047.1 GCA_017964465.1 Bacteroidales bacterium
GACTTGCCGGATTTTTTGCCGCCGGACTTCTTGCCGCCCGATTTTGGGGACTTCACGCGGAGTTCTTTCGGCTTCTTGGGCTTTTTGGTGCTGCCGGAACGATTGCCGCCATTCATAGCGTCCGCCTTGTCGGGGTCGGTCTCGATGTACTTGTCGGACGTGGCAAGCACAAAATCGAGTTGCTTGCGTTCGAGGTTGGCGCGGGCGATTTTGATTTGGATTTTGTCGCCGAGTTGGTACTTCTTGTGAGTGTAATGACCTACAAGACAGTAGTTTTGCTCGTCAAACATATAGAAATCGTCGTCGAGGTCACGCATCGGAATCATACCCTCAATCTTGTTTTCTTCGAGTTCGGCATATACGCCCCATTCGGTGATGCCGGAGATGATGGCATCGAAAGTTTCGCCGAGATGATCACGCATAAACTCTACCTCCTTGTACTTGTCGGAGGCGCGTTCTGCCTGAACTGCAAGGTATTCGCGCTCGCTGCAATGCTTGCAAAGTTTTTCGTAGTACGACTTGTCTGCCGACTTGCCGCCGTTCAAGTAACTGAACAACAGCCTGTGAACCATCAAATCGGGATAGCGGCGTATCGGCGACGTGAAATGCGTGTAATACGGGAACGCCAAACCATAATGCCCGATATTGTCGGTGGAATACACAGCCTTAGCCATACTCCTGACCGCAAGCATTGAGATAGTGTCCTGTTCTGCCTTGCCCTTCACCTTGGAGAGAACCTCGTTCAACGACTGCGCGATAAGTTCCTCGTTGTTCATATTGATGGAATAGCCAAATTTGCCGATGAAACGTTGGAACGAACTGAGTTTTTCCAAATCAGGCTCGTCGTGGATACGATAGACGAAAGTCTTGGGCGGATGGCTCTTGTCTTTCTGATGTCCGACGAAAGTGGCTACACGCTTGTTGGCGAGCAACATAAATTCCTCCACAAGCCAATTTGCCTCCTTAGACTCCTTGAAATAAACGCGGATTGGCTTGCCCTTCTCGTCGATGTCAAACTTGATTTCGGCGGTCTCAAACGAGATGGAGCCATTGCGGAAACGCTCGTCGCGGAGTTTTTTGGCGAGATCCCAACATTTCAAAATCTCGTCCTTCAAATCGCCCTCGCCGCCTTCAATCACTTGTTGCGCCTCCTCGTAACAGAATCGGCGGTTGCTACGGATGACGGTCTTGCCAAACCATTCGTTGACTACCTGCGCATTTTCGTCGAGTTCAAAGACGGCGGAGAAAGTCAATTTGTCCTCGTCCTGACGCAGCGAACAAATGCCGTTGCAGAGTGCCTCGGGCAACATTGGGACTACCCTATCCACGAGATAAACACTCGTGCCGCGTGCTAACGCCTCCTCATCAAGCCGCGAACCTTCCTCAATGTAATGCGAAACGTCGGCGATATGCACACCGATTTGGTAATTGCCGTTGTCGAGTTTTTTGATGGAAATAGCATCGTCGAAGTCCTTGGCGTCGGCAGGGTCGATGGTGAATGTGGTAACATCCCTCATATCGCGGCGCGTGGCAACCTCCTCGTCGGTGATGCCGGCTTCGAGTTTATTTGCCTCATCCTCAACGTCTTTCGGAAAAGTGTAAGGCAGGCTGTATTCGGCAAGGATGGCGTGCATCTCGGTCTCGTGGTCGCCGGTGGAGCCAAGCACCTCGATGATTTCGCCGATGGGATTCTTTGCACCTTCGGGCCATTCGGTGATGCGGGCAACAGCCTTGTCGCCGGGCTGAGCCTTCATCAGTTTGCTAATCGGGATAAAGATGTCGTAGGGCATCGTCTTGTGGTTGGGGACGAGGAAAGAGAAATTTTTGCTCTTTTCGATAGTGCCTACGAAAGTGGTGCGGGCGCGCTTGACAATGCGGATTACCTCGCCCTCCTGAGAGCCGTTTTGGGTGTGTGCAAAGAGCGCGACCTCCACCTTGTCGCCGTGAAGGGCGTTGTGGAGATTTTCGTTGGAGATGGCAATCTCGATGTCGCTGTCGTCGGGCGTCACAAAAGCCAAACCCTTCTTGCTCAGGTCGATAGTACCAATGATGACACCCGTATTGACTACCGCATGAAAATCGCCGTTGCTGTTTTTGGCGATGCGGCGAGTATTTTGCAGTTCGTCGAGCACGATGTCAAGGATTTGCTTGGAAGCGTCGTCACGGATTTCCAAAGTCTCCACAATTTCATCGTGCGAATAGTCGTGCATAGGATTATTTTTGAACAACTCGCTCAAAATCCTTGTGAGCGTCCTGCGGTTGTAACGCTCCAATTTCGTATTAGTTTTTTTAATATCTTCTTCCATAATTCTACGGTATTATGTAATACGAATTTAATCAAAATTCGTTGTAAAAATTATTTCAAAACGTCCTCAATGCCCTTGATTGTGGACAAAAGGACATCGTATTTGGTGCCGTCTTCGTCGTAATCCGCCTGACAATTATAATAAGCGTTCTTTACCGAATCGGCGGCGGCTTCGAGACGTTGGATGGCCATTGTGGTCTTCACCTCCTTCTCAGCCGTGAGAGCCTCGTTGAGGTATTCTTTTAGATTGTCCATTTTTTTGATGCCGGCTGCAAGTGTCTTTTCGTCAGGGAGTTGGGTCTCGCTGTCGATGTATTCGAGCACGGTGCAAAGGCTGCCGAAATAATATCCCGACATCATCAACGCCGCCAATCCCCTCTCGTCGTCGTTCTCCGCCTGAGCCACGCAGTCATAGAAAAAATGCTCCACCGAGGTAGTGTCAGCCTTTTTGCCAATTGACGGCACAACCATACCCAACAACCTTTCGCGCTGTGCCTCGGCATCGTCCGACATCGATGCAAAAGCCATTCCAAGCCTGTAAGCGGCATTCAAGCGACCGCTTACGGCGGGATGATCGTTGGAAGCGTCCGCGTTGGGATTAGGCGCACCACCGCCCGCCCAATGCCTATTGCTACCGGCACTGTGCACACGCACATTCTTGACATCGAGCGAATCGATGAACTTGACCTCGTATTCACGCGCCGTCTTTTGCTTATGATGGCGACGACCATTCCTGCCGAGCGAGGTCTGCAAACTGTCGGCGTTGTCGCCCGTCCTCACAAACAAAAACAACAACCCCAACACCGCCAAAATCGACGCGGCGATGATTATTTTTTTTCTGCGGCTGCGCTTCTTAGCCACCTCCTTATCATTCTTTTCTGTTGACATTTCGTATTATATTTTTTATCATTAATCATTAACCCAAGACACAAATCCCGGCGCAAAAACGTTGCTTGTCGCCCGCACGAGCCGAAAAAAATCTGTCGTTGGCACATTTGGTGCAAATATCACTAATTTCGATGTTGTTTGCAACAACTCCGAGTGTTAACAAATCATAAAATATCATTCGTTTCAGGTCGAGATACACCTTGTCGCCCTTGACGGTGTAGGTGTCGGACGGGAAACGGTTGCCCTCCATAAACTTGGCGGCGCAATTGCCATCCACTTCATAACAATCCTTGCAGATGCCGGGACCAATGCAGGCAATCATTTGGGCGTAATCGGCACCAAAATTATCCTTCAAAGCCTTTGCGCCCTCAACAGCCGCGCCGAGGTAAGTGCCTTCCCTGCCCGAATGTACCGCCGCACAGGATTTGGTATCGGGCGAATACAACAGCACCGGGATACAATCGGCGGAACGTGTTATGAGACAAACGTTTGGCTCGTTGGTAACAAGCACATCGTTGTCCTGCACGGCGGATTCCTTGTCGTAAAATCCCCACGCCTCGTCGCCCTTACCTACAATATGGACGTTGCAGCCGTGCACCTGATTCTGAAAAACCATCCATTCAGGGTCCAAGCCGACAGCATTGCAGAGCGCGAGCCTGTTGTTGACGCAATCGTCGTGAGAGCCGCCGCTGTAACCAATGTTGAAATCGTTGCCCGTGCCGTCGGGACGCTGCCTCGTAGTTACAAAATGCAAAACTTCCGGATGCCGTTGTAGTATATTAAACTGCAACAATCCCGGATTATTATTAAAACTTAACATTATTTTTTTACGTGGATTCGATAATTATTTTTACCTTTGCGAAGATAATAA
>JAGCRY010000048.1 GCA_017964465.1 Bacteroidales bacterium
GACCCGATGATGGCGGAAACCATCGCCGACAATATCAGACTAAGCAACCCCGCAGACGCCATCTGTCCAAGCCTGCAAATCACAGTGTTGGCGAATTGACGGTTGTCGTTTTTGGTGAGGTCGGCGGCAAGGACGATGAAAGCAATTATATTCATCACCCAAAACCACGGCTGTTCTATTATTCTGCCGCTATGGAACAACAGAAACGCCACCCAAATCAAAAAATACGACGCATAATACGCCATCTTATTGATCTTGCGGAGAGTAATTGCAATTACAAAAATTATGAAACAAAACGCCAACGGATAAAACCGGTGTACCACATTCTCCACTGCCAACATCGTCGCAATGGCAAACGTTGCCCCAATCGCGGTCTCCACAGGGAACTCCTTGGGCGCGGTCTTCGCAGATTCCAATATGTCTTTTATCTTAATCATAGTCAACAAATTTAGATTACAGTCGCAAAGATAAAGAAATAAATGAGTAAATCGAAAATATTTTTGCAAATGTAAAAACATTGTCATACATTTGCCCAAAATAACCATTAAAAATACCCGAATTATGAAAAGAATAATCTTTATGTTGGCGTTGGTTCTGATGGTCTGCAACGTATTTGCACAGGACGACGCGTTCAAGAAGGAAGTGGACAAGACCATCGAACTCACCAACCTCAAAGCCACATTGTCGGAAGCAATGCGCATCCAGTACCAGCAACTCGTGGACGCCGGCACAATCAAACTCGACGATGTACAAGCCACCTCCGACGAGTGCGCCGAGGCAATGTTGCCAAAGATGAAGGAATTTATGCTTGAAGTCTATTACGAAAACTACACCCTCAGCGAGATGAAGGAGTACAACAAATTCCTTGCTACGCCCCTCGGTCAAAAGATGATCGCAGTAACCCCCAAAGTCACCAACGCCACCACAAAACTCTCCCAGGATCCCGAAATCCTCGGCAAACTCCAAAGCGTAATTCTGAAACATCTGAAGTTAGACTAAGATTCACAACATTCAATCAACCCAACAACTGCACCGTTGACATAGAATCAGCGGTGCAGTTTTTTATTTGCAAAATTCGCCACAAATGCCTAACTTTGCGCAAATTTTGCGCAAATATGACACAAACCCATACCACATACCTCTCCCTCGGCTCCAACCTCGGCGACCGCGCAGATAATCTCCGCCGCGCCATCGAGCAAATCGACGCATCAGTAGGGACAGTCACAATGCAATCCCCAATCTACGAAACTCAATCGTGGGGATACAGCGACGAGGATTATCTCAATCAGACCATCGAAGTGGAAACCGCACTCCCGCCACTGCAACTACTCCAAACCGTCAACTCCATCGAATCACAAATGGGACGTATCCGCAGCGGCAACGGTTACGAAGCACGACCAATTGACATAGACATTTTATTTTATGATAACGAAATACTTGACACACCGCAACTTGTGATACCTCATCCAAAAATTGCTTTAAGGCGATTCGTGTTGCAGCCCACGGCAGACATCGCACCAGATTTTGTGCATCCGACGATTGGCAAGACGATACGACAACTATTGGAAGAATGCGAGGACACAGGGCAATGCATAATACATCAATCATAAATCAAAAATCAACAAATCAAAAATCGTAAATCGTAAATCAACAAATCATAAACTGCAAAAATGATTTCAATCAATAACGTAACAGTAACATTTTCAGGCAACGACCTGTTTCAAGATATAAGTTTTGTAATCAACCCGAAGGATCGCATTGGTCTGACGGGCAAGAACGGTGCGGGCAAATCGACGCTCCTAAAAACCATCGTCGGCATACAACCCGTGGACGGCGGCTCTATAACAATTCCAAACGGCGTTACGCTCGGCTACCTGCCTCAGCAAATGGAACTCCCCGAAGGGCGCACCGTGATGGAGGAGGCGTTGACGTGCTTTGAAGACGCCAAAAAACTCGAAGAGGAAATCAACCAACTTTCCACACAAATTGCAACGAGAACAGATTATGAATCAGAATCTTATATGGCGTTGATTCACCGAATGACCGAAGCCACGGAACGTCTTGAACTCCTCGGCGGCTCCAAACGCGAAGCCGAAACCGAAGTGGTCTTGAAAGGTCTTGGATTCCGTCAAACGGACTTTACGAGGCAGACATCCGAATTTTCGGGCGGTTGGAAAATGCGCATCATCCTTGCCAAAGTGATACTCCGCAAACCGAGCGTTTTCCTACTCGACGAGCCTACCAACCACCTCGACATCGAATCAATCCAATGGCTCGAAGATTTCCTGAAAGACTACCCCGGCGCTGTGGTTTTGATAAGCCACGACCGCACATTCTTGGACAACGTAACCCGCAGAACAATAGAGATTTCGCTCGGCAAGATTTACGACTACAACGCGCCTTACACCAAATACCTCGAACTCCGCAAGGAACGCCGTCAACAGCAAATTGCAGCCTACGAAAATCAGCAAAAAATCATCAAGGACACCGAGGATTTTATCGAAAAATTCCGTTACAAACCCACCAAATCCAACCAAGTGCAATCGCGCATCAAGATGTTGGACAAGATGGAAAGGCTGTCGGTGGATTTGGAGGACAATAGTAGCATCCACTTCAAATTTCCGCCCGCGCCGCGCTCCGGTCAGATTGTCGTGAAAGCCACGCACATGACCAAGGCATTCGGCGAAAAAGTAATCCTGAAAGACATTGATTTTCAGTTGGAACGCGGCGAAAAAGTTGCATTTGTAGGTCGCAACGGCGAGGGCAAAACCACCTTCTCGCGTTGCATCATCGGTCAATTGCCATACGACGGCGAATTGAAACTCGGCTACAACGTTTCAATCGGCTATTACGCCCAAAATCAGGACGAACTTCTCGACCTCAATAAGACTGTATTTCAGACACTTGACGACATTGCGACGGGTGATATGCGCACCAAAGTACGCGACATTCTCGGCGCGTTTCTCTTTGGCGGCGAAGACATCGACAAGAAGGTAAAAGTGCTTTCCGGCGGCGAGCGTGCGCGATTGGAGATGGCCAAATTGCTTTTTGAGCCGTATTCGCTCCTCGTGCTCGACGAACCCACCAACCACCTCGACATCCGCAGCAAGGAAATCCTCAAACAAGCACTCCTGAAATATGATGGCACGTTGATTTTGGTAAGCCACGACCGCGACTTCCTCCACGGCCTCGCCGACACCATCTACGAATTCCGCGACCAAAAGATTAAGCAATACAAAGGCGACATCACATACTTCTTGGAGAAACTCAAATTGCAGAATATGAAGGAGTTTGAGATGCAGAAAAAGAACGATGGCGGCAACAATAACAATGGCGGCGGCAATAACGGCGGCGGTAATAACGGCGGCGGTAGAGACGGTGTGCACACCGTCTCTACAAATACAAATGCAAACGCGACCACCCCTGCCCCCGTATCCTCCGGCAAGGAAGACTATCTGCAACGCAAGGAGCGCGAGCGCACTCTCCGCAAACTCAAATCGCAAGTGGAAAAATCGGAAGCACGCATCGCCGAACTCGAAGCGCAACAGGAAACACTCCAACAAAAACTTTCCCTACCTGAAAATCAGACCGATATGTCGCTATTTGAACAGTACGAGGAGTTGAAAATCCAACTCGAAAAGGAAATGGCATATTGGGAAGACGCCACGATGCAATACGAAGAGGCGGGCGGCAAATAACCTCAAAAAAACAGGAATTATTATGATACGTAAATTACTGACAATATTATCGTTGGCAATTGTCATTTCAAGTTGTGGGAAAACCGACGACCAACCCGCCGACTTCCCGCCACAGCCCAAATACCAAGACACCACGCAGTGGTACATCAGCGACAGAAACGCCGACGTCGATATTTTCTACATAATCTCCACCGAAACAGGCGATTACATCGACGCAAGCGGCATCACAAGGCATTTTGCCGACACCTACAACGACAGTCTGCGAGCCCCAATGCTCAGCGAAATGATGGGCGTGGACGCGCTTGTAGGCGAAAAATTCAATTTTTATTCGCCATACTACCGTCAATGTTCGCTACAAACATACGCCGACGACAGCCTCATCACCGCCCGTATGCCGCTGCCAACAGAAGACATCAGAACCGCATTTTATTTCTACACAGAAAAATACAACCGCAACAGACCTTTCATTTTGGCGGGATTCAGCCAAGGAGCAATGATTCTCACCGAACTTCTGAAAGATTTGAGACCAGAGACCTACTCGCGGTTGATAGCCGCCTACGTAATCGGCGCGACAATCGACACAGCCACAGTCAACGACAACAAATACCTCGTCCCCGCCCAAGGAGCCGACGACACAGGCGTTACGATATGTTACAATTCAGTACGCGAGCCGGGTTGTGCCCTCCAAATGTTTGACCACAGCGCGGTCTGCATCAATCCCGTCTCTTGGACCACAGCCCCCACCCCGGCAACCCTCATCACCGAAACCACATTCAACGCCACAACAAAAGACACCTTAACCGTCCGCATCGACACCGCGACGGGACTCCTCTGCGTGGACGGCGTAACAGCCCACGACTACATCCTGCCTCTCATCGGCAAGGAAGGCAACTACCACTCCCGCGAAATTTGGTTTTACCGCGACTGTCTGAAAGCAAATATGGAAGCGAGGGCGGCGAAATACAAGGCGCAATCACATTAAACCATTCACCCTTTCATCAATCAAACCAACAAACATTAAAAACCAACATAATTATGTACAAAAAAATCATCCTTTGTGCCGCAATGGCACTTTTCGCATTGTCGGGCTGCAACAGCGGCAGCACCAACAGCACTCAGCCGTCACCGACGCCCGAATCGTCTGCATCGCCGTCATTTGACGAAGTATTGAAGACAAGGCGCAGCGTCCGCAGTTACGACGCCACCAAGAAAATCACCGAGGCGGAAGTGCGCACGCTCCTCACCGCAGTACAGGAAGCGCCGTCGTGGGCAAATCAGCAACCCACAAAGTATTACGTGGCGATAGGTAAAGAAAAACTTGAAGCCGTACAGAACCTCGTCGGCGGCAACAAGGAGCGCATCATCAACGCCCCTGTATTAATCGTCTCTACATTTGAAAGAGGCAAGTCGGGATTCTTCAACGGCAACGCCACCAACGAAATCGGCGACGGTTGGGGAGCATACGACAACGGACTGAGCAACTGTTATCTCATTATGCAGGCTCGTGCGATGGGTTTTGACACATTGATAATGGGAATGCGTGATTCCGACGGACTCCGCAAGGAGTTCAACATCCCCGAAAACGAAACTGTGATGGCAGTCATCTCGCTCGGCTACCGCTCCGGCGAACCCAAACAACCCGGACACAGACCATTTGACGAGGTTGTGAAATTCTTCTAACGACAAACACTTCTAACATTGATTGCAGAACAGACAATACAGAACGGAATTGTCTGTTCTATTTTTTTAGATCTCAACCATACCTTTGTAATCAGGACACAATATCCTGAATCACCAAGCCCGCAATCGTAAATCCGAAAATGGCTGTAATATGCGCCACAGTGCCATTGATTTGCGCCTTGGAAGAACACCATTCGTGATTTATGAGGCTTGGATTGCCGGCGGCAATGATTGCTTTTGGACACATACACGCACTTGTACCGCACGACGACGCCTTGCCCTTGTTGCAAAGCAATTCGGGCGAATAGACGCACAAGAATTTTTTTTTTGGGAACGTGTGATTGCGCTTGAACCTATTGCGCACCGCCCGCGCCAACGGACAGCCCTGCACCTTCCAAAACTCCGAAACCTGCACTTTGGTAGGATCCATTTTGAGAGCCGCACCCATCGCCGAAAACAATTTGCCATTACATTCGGTAGCCCTAAGTATCAGATTTACTTTGTGTTCAAGGCTGTCAATTGCATCAATGATGTAATCGTAATCATCAAGATGAAACATCGCGTCATTTTCGGCAGAATAAATCTCCTGCACGGCATTGATTTCAGCA
>JAGCRY010000049.1 GCA_017964465.1 Bacteroidales bacterium
ACAAGTTGGGCGGCAAACTCAACGATTGGTACTGCCTCTTCCCGGATTTCAAAAAATCGGAGGTGGTATTGGACTATATGAAAAACCGCCTCAAAAAATTTGACGTGGAGGTAAAACTCAAATCCACAGTAGAAAAAGCCGAGCAAAACGGCGACGGTTGGTACATCTATACCGGCAATGTCAGGTATGCCGCCGACGCTGTGGTATTGGCAACGGGCTACGAACTTTTTGACGCGAGCCGCAAGGAGGAACTTGGCTACAAAATCTACGACAACGTTTATACTCAGGCCGACATCGAGGCAAAATTCAAGGCGGGCAACCTGCAAACCACCTACGGCAAAAACCCCGAGCGCATCGCCATTGTGCATTGCGTGGGCTCCCGCGACGAAAAATGCCACAATATGTATTGCTCAAAGGTTTGCTGCGTTACGGGCGTCAAACAAGCCATCGAACTCGCCAAGGAAATGCCGCAGACGCAGATTTTCTGTTTCTATATGGATTTGAGGATGTACGACAAGCATTTTGAGGAACTCTACCGCTCGGCGCAGGAGCATCACAACATCCAATTCATCCGTGGGCGCGTGTCCGAAGTGAGCGAGACCAACGACAACCGCCTGTCTATCAAGACGGAAGACACCTTGTCGGGTCGTCCGATGAAGATGAAATTGGATATGATAATCCTCCTTGCCGGAATGGAAGCCAAGAAAAACACCCGCGAAATCGCCCAAAAATTCGACGTGGAGACCGAGGAATCGGGATTCTTGCGCTCCAAGGACTTCCACATCGGCGCGGGATTGCTGAGCAAACGAGGCGTTTTTGCCGCCGGCACGTGCATTTCGCCAATGTCAATCAAGGAGACGATAGAAAACGCACGGAGTTCGGCGTTGCAAGTTAACGAATACCTTAAAATGCTGTAAACTATGGACTTCGGATTTTCAACATTGGAGACACGGTCGATAGAATACGACAATTTTGACCGAAAACTCATCGAGTATCTTTTGCAGTATGAGCCGAGCCTTTTGGTGTGTCTCTCGTGCGGCGGCTGCACCGCCACTTGCAGCGCGGGCAACCTCACCGACTTCAATATCCGTCGCATCCAACTGATGGTGAAACGCGGCGAGACCGACACCCTCCGCGCCGAAATCGACAAGTGTATGCTCTGCGGCAAATGTATGCTCATCTGTCCCCGTGGCGTCAATTTGCGCAACGTTGTGATGCTCATTAAAAAGAAATTAACAATGGACAAAAAAAATGTTTAAAGATTATTTTTACTATCCGTTTTTGATAGGCACGATATTTTTGTTTATAGTCGTGATTGGAAGGTTCGTCAAGTGGTTTATCGGGCTGTCCAAAATCGACAAAATCCGTGTGCGCATCGGGCTGTTTTCGATGAAGACGTTGCAATCCGTGTGGGAAAGCATACGGGAAGGATTGTTGCACCACAACATATTCAAAACCAACAAGATGCTCGGATATATGCACATGAGTTTGGCATTTGGATGGTTTTTGCTGATTGTGGTGGGACATATCGAAGTGTCGTGCTACCACGGCTCGATGTTTTTCCCGTTCCAAGAGTCGGTATTTTTCCGTTTTTACAACACCGAAAACGCTGATTTCCCGGGTCATACGTTTTTCAGTTATGCGATGGAAATACTGTTGTTTTTCGTATTGAGCGGCGTGCTGCTGGCGTATATCAAAAGGTTTAGGAGCAAGACTTTCGGTATGAAACGCACCACCCGTATGCGCTATGGCGACAGGATTGGACTTACGGCGTTGTGGCTGATATTCCCGATGAGATTTTTGTGCGAGACCTTCACGGCGGGTGTTTATCACAACGGCAGCCCGATTTTCAATGCAATCGGCGATTGGTTTGCGTCCTTCGGCAATCTCCAACCGTGGCTCAACCCTCTGTGGCTGACATATTCGGTGGTTTTGGGAACGTTTTTGGTGGTGATGCCTTTCACGCGATATATGCACATCCCGGCGGAAATCAACCTGATTTTCCTGCGCAATTGGGGCGTTACGCTCAAAGAACGCAAGGTTACAACATTCACATTGGCAGAGGTTTACAGTTGTTCGAGGTGCGGCATTTGCATTGACGCCTGTCAACTCAACCTCGCCGGCATCAAAAATTCGCAGTCGGTATATGTCCTCAAAAACATCCGCAACAAAAACCTGACTGACGAAGTCCTATTCAACTGCCTATTGTGCGGCAAGTGTCAGGAGGCGTGTCCCGTTGGCATCGATGTCAACAAACTCCGTATCACTCAGCGCATTGAGACTACCAAACAATACAATTCGTCATACGACTATTTGGAGACCGGCAAGGCTAAACAGACCGACCTCATATATTTTGCGGGCTGCATGACCCACCTCACGCCGTCCATCAAAAAATCGATGCTCAAAATCCTCAACGCGGCGGGCGAAAATTATTGGTTTATGGACGAAAACAAGGCTCCGTGCTGCGGTCGTCCGCTGATGTTGGCGGGTCAATACGACGCCGCGCAAAAGTTGATTGACAACAATACAAAGATGATTCTCGATTCGGGCGCAAAACGTCTGTTGGTAACTTGTCCGATTTGCTACAAGGTGTTCAAGGAAGACTACAAACTGCCTGACGTTGAGGTACTTCACCATTCGGAATACATCCTCGAACTCATCAAGAGCGGTCGCCTAAAAGTGAACCCCTCCGACCTTCGCGCCGTCTATCACGACCCCTGCGAACTCGGTCGCGGCAGCCACATTTACGAACAGCCCCGCGAACTTCTCTCCTCTACCCTCACCCTCGTCCCGATGGATCGTGAGCGCGAAAAAGCCCTCTGTTGCGGCGGCAGCCTCGCCAACACCAAAATCTCGATGGCGGAGCGCGACGTCCTCGCCGGCAAGGC
>JAGCRY010000050.1 GCA_017964465.1 Bacteroidales bacterium
AGGTTTTGATGTCCGTTTTTATATGGCGCAAAGTTACAAAAAAAACGAGATTTAGACAACTTATGATATTATTTTCTGTCTAAATCTCATAAAAAATATGAGATTTAGACAACTTATAACATTATAATCTGTCTAAATCTCACAAAAAATCCGAGATTACGCCAGTTAATAAGTGTTAAAATGCCATTCTACCGTGCCACAAGCGTATCAATATAAACCGTATTTGCTGAAAAATATCCGGCGGTTTTTAGGTTTGTGTTTTTGGAGGTGAGGATGGTGATGTTGGTGTGGAGATTACCGTGCGCCTCGTCAAAATAGCCGCCCGACCAGCGGGTTTCGGCGAGGAGGGAGCGGAGGTAATTTTCGTAGGCGCGGTCGATACTGTATTTGCGCTCTACGATTTGAGTGCCGGGGGGAAATGACGTTTCAGACACTTTGGGCGCAAAAAGTTGCGAAATGTCAACCGTTGTGAGCGAATAGTAATAGATTTCGGCGTTTTGGGGAAGAGCGGTTTTTGGGTCGAGCCACGATAGTTGAAGGACGTATTTGGCAGGATTGTCGGAAACAAAACTCTCGGCTATATGACTGATTACGAGATTGTTGTCGGCAGTGTTTGAAAAAGTTATTTTGTCTGGTGGCGTTACGGGCAACATCGTGGATTCCGCAGAAAGCACCGTCTCGCCGCTGTCTATCTCAACGTGGAGAAAATATACATTGCCCGCAACACCTACAAAACTCTCGTCGGATTCGTAAACGCCATCTTCGCGTTCGTGGTAAAAATACGTGCTACTACCCGACGTAACGGCTACAAATGCGCCCGAAACATTGTTGACAATGGTGTCGTTATACGAATTGAGCCGCGAAATCTTGATGGTGTGCCGTTGGAGTTCGTTGGTGATATAGCCTTCCACAACCACAACGTCATTGTCCACGTCGCCTTGCTGAAACGGAAACTCGTGAACGCAGGAAGCCGCAAACATCATAATCGCGGCACAGACTATGAGAAAGCGCATCCTTGTCATGGTTGCAACGTAAAAAAAATCAGTCCTCTATATAATCATTGAACTCGTCGATGTCAACGGCATTGTCTATCATCTTGCCTTCCGACTGACGCTCGTCGTTCTCAAAATCGCTGTAATTCTCCGGCGGTTCAAATTTTGCAACGTCGGGATAAATCTTTGACAACACGGGGTCTTCGGAAATTTTCTTCATATAAAGTCCCCATACCGGCATCGCCATACGCGCACCCTGACCGAGTTCGCCGTTTGAGAACTGAACCGAACGGTCTTCGCCGCCAGCCCAAACGCCCGACACGAGCCTCGGCGAAATGCCCATAAACCAACCGTCGGCGCAGAGGTTTGTGGTGCCGGTCTTGCCGCCGATGTCGCCTTTGAGACCAAAGAATCCCGGAGATACAAGCCTTGTAGCCGTGCCGCCGTGGGTAACGCCGCGAAGCATCTCCACCATCTTGTAGGCAACAATTTCGTTCATCGCCTCCTTGTGTACAGTATTGAACTCGGCTACGGTATTGCCGTTTTTGTCAACAATTTTTGTAACGAATACCGGCGAAGTCGATTGACCATGATTGGCAAATGCGCAATATGCGGCAACCATTTCGCGGATTTTGAGTTCCACTGCGCCCACACAGATTGAGGGCACGTTTTCTATTGGCGAAATGACGCCCATCCTGTGAACGAGCGCAACAACCGCCGTGGGGCTCACGCTCTTCATGCACCAACCCGAAATTTGGTTGAGAGAGAGAGCAAGACCTGTTTTGAGCGTTATCATCTCGCCGTCCTTGGAACTCTTGGAGAACCTCGGTGTATATACCGGCGGTACGCCGCCCGGATTGTCAAATGAATATTCCACATTGGCGAGTTTGTGTTCCGGCGTGATGTCGTGGCGGTTCAAGAACATGCCCGCATATACAAACGGCTTGAACGTAGAACCCACCTGACGGCGACCGAGGCTCACATGGTCGTATTGGAAGTATTTGTAATTGATGCCGCCAACGTATGCCTTCACGTGTCCCGTCTGTGGCTCCATGCTCATCATGCCGCAACGGAGAAATTTTTTGTAATACAATATCGAGTCCATCGGCGACATCACAGTGTCAACGCCTTCAGGATGCGCCCACGAGAACACGGTCATCGGCACAGGCTCCAAAAATTGCTTTATGATTGTGGCGGAATCGAGTTTGTTGACATTCTTGCCTACGCGCCAACGCTCGCTGCGTTTGACAGCCTGATTGATGATTTGCAATGTCTGCGCCTCCGAAATCCTCGCGCTAAACGGACGGTCAAATTCCTTGCCGCCAAATTTCATTTTCTTGTGTTTTTGAAGTTCCGACTTCTCAAACAACGTCTGCAAACCGTCGTATGTGAACGTGCCGACTTTGAAGCCCTTGCCCATGTGTTCTGTCATGGCATCCTCGGCATATTTTTGCATGCGCGAATCTATCGTGGTGTAGATGGAAAGTCCGTCGTTATAAATATTGTAATATTCGCCGGTGATTTTCTTGTTTTTGTTGCACCAACCGTAGAGCGGATTGGTCTCCCAAAGCAAAGAATCCTCATGATAAACATCGCCCTGCCACTCTGCATAATTGGCGCGGTCGGGTTTTTTGGCGGAGAGAAACAATCGCAGGAACTCCCTGAAATACGGCGCAGAACCTTCCGTGTGGGTATCCATACGGAAATGCAACACAATGTCCTTGGCTCTCATTTCTTCGAGTTCGGCGTGAGAACGCATTGTGTAGCGCGAATCTTCGCTCTTGCTGTCATTGTTGATGATGTCCATTATTTTGGGCTGATACTTCTCAATCTGCGACAATACCACATTGCGGCGCGTCTTGGAGCGTTGAGGATTGGATTTTGGACTGTAACGCGATGGTGCCTGCAATACGCCCACCAAAACAGCCGCCTCGTCGAGCGAGAGGTCAACAGGTTTCTTGTCAAAAAATGTCTTTGCAGCCGCCTCAATGCCAAATGTATTGTGTCCGTAGGTAACAGTATTGAGGTACATGCTCATAATCTCCTCCTTGCAATAACGCTTTTCGAGCAACACGGCAGTTACCCATTCTTGGAGTTTGATGATGATTTTTTCGGAAGTCTTGCGGTTGCGGATGTTGACGTCCTCGCCACGGAGTTTATAGAGGTTTTTTGCCAATTGCTGAGTTACAGTGGAGCCGCCGCTCGTTGAGCCGCCAAATATAAGACCTTTGGCAACGCGCAACAAAGCCGTCAAGTCGATGCCCGCATGGTCATAAAAACGGACGTCCTCGGTGGCGAGCAACGCGCCCTTCACATTGGGCGGTATGGGCGCAAAACGGTTTTCTGTGGTTCGGTTTTCCTTATAAAATTTGCCCAACAGCACTCCGTCAGCCGAATAAATCTGCGACGCAAGGCTACTTTTGGGGTTTTCGAGTTCGTCGAAGTCGGGTATTTCGCCCAGTTGGTGATTGGCAATTCGATAAAAAATCACCGTTACAATAATCACCGGTATTATAAACATCGCCCACAGGACGATAAAAAAGCCTCTTTGAGTACCTTTGCTAAGTTCTTTCATTGCGTAAAGTCAAAAGTTAAGTCATTTGGCGCAAAGGTAATAAAAATAATTGAAGTGTGGACTGATTTTGTTGAATTTTTTTATCCCAAAAACATCTCCGTGGGCATTTCGTCAATCATTCCAACTTCTTTTGCCTTCTGATACAGGAATGTAATCGCCTC
>JAGCRY010000001.1 GCA_017964465.1 Bacteroidales bacterium
CAACTTCCGTGCTCTTTGGATCGCACGTATCAATGCAGCAGTACGCGGCTTCAATATGTCGTACTCGGAATTCATCGGCAAGATTGCCAAGAAGGACATCAAGCTCAACCGCAAGGTGCTTGCCGACTTGGCGATGAACAATCCCAAGGCTTTCGAGGCTGTTGTAAACTCCGTAAAATAGTCGCGGGTTTACGCTTTCAAGTTTTTTAGATTAATCAAGGGAGCAAGTCCCTGATGCGCACGAAATTCTTTTTTTACGATACATCCCTGCATCTGCAAAGGTGCGGGGATTTTTTTTGCAATTGTCATAATCATTTATTACCTTTGTCGCAATAGAAAAATTACCATTGATTCATTATGAGTATGGATTTACATAGAAAAGATTTTTGGAAGGCATTAGGGCGGGTGTTTTTGGTGAACTTGTCATGCTTGCTTTTATGCGTTCTGTTATGGTCCTTTAGAATCGATGCATCTTTTTATGTCATTTTTTATCTAGTTTTGTCGATTTTCCTGATTATATATAGTTTGATTGAGGCGTGCAAAGCGTTTAAACAACGTGCCTCAATTAGGGATGAAAATGTAACACGAGAAGACGATTATTTTTTTGCTGTTCTGAGGTTTGTAGCCATTCTTATTCCTCTGGCTGCAGCAGGGGCGTGTCTTGGCTTTCTTTGGATTATTGCCTTTTGGGGTGCAACTGGATATCACGGATAAAAAGCAATACGTGTATCTGTAATCAAAACAACAAATTTCACATTTTTTTGTTTTGTTATATCGGTTATATGTGTTACCTTTGCAGAGTTAATCAAACATCTGTAAAAAATGAAAATTGCACTTATCGGATATGGCAAGATGGGCCATGAAATTGAGAAAATAGCCATTGAGCGTGGCAACGAGGTGGTAATCACCATCGACGCCCTCATCAACCCGCAGGACTTCACCGCCGAGAATCTCCAGAAGGCGGACGTTGCGATAGAGTTCACGCGCCCCGACGCCGCTTTCGACAATTATATCAAATGCTTTGAGGCGGGTGTTCCCGTGGTCTCGGGCACTACTGGATGGCTCGACAAGATGCCGCAGATTGAGAAGATGTGCAAGGAGCAGGGCAAGACTTTCTTCTACGCTTCTAATTTCTCCATTGGCGTAAACATCTTCTTCCGTCTTAACAAGTACCTCGCAAACATCATGAACGGCTTCAAGGATTATGACGTGAAGATGGAGGAAATCCATCACACCACCAAACTCGACAAGCCCTCCGGCACTGCCAAGACCCTTGCAGACGACCTCGTGAAGGCTCTCGACCGCAAGTCTTCATGGATTATCGACGGTCAGCCCAAAGATGGCGAAATCAACATCGAATGTCTCCGCCTTCCCGATGTGCCCGGTACACATACTGTGAAGTATTTTTCTGACATCGACGACATCGAGATGACGCACACGGCACATTCGAGGAAAGGTTTTGCACTTGGTGCGGTACTCGCGGCTGAGTTCCTCTGTGGCAAGCCCGCCGGCATCTATGGTATGGACGATATGCTCAAATTTTAATCAAGTAATCATCATCCCGACATGAAAAAATTGTTTGCCAACAAGTGGGTGAAGTTTGGCATTGTAGCCTTCTTCTACTTGCTTTTCGTAATTTGGTTGCAAAATTGGTGGCTCCTATTGGGTCTCGTCATCATATACGACATATACATCTCCAAGAAGGTTCATTGGGCTTTCTGGAAGAAAAAAGACGCCGAAAAACAGACCAAGACCATCGAATGGATCGACGCGCTGATATTTGCGGTGATTGCCGCCACGATAATCAGGCTGTTTTTCATCGAGGCTTTCACGATTCCTACGTCCTCGATGGAGAAGTCGTTGCTCGTGGGCGACTACCTGTTTGTAAGCAAGGTAAGTTATGGACCCAAGATGCCTAACACGCCTATTGCAGTGCCTTTTGCGCATAACACCATGCCTTTTACCACGGATACAAAGTCGTATGCCGAATGGCTGCAATGGCCTTACCGCCGTCTTGCCGGACTTGGCAAAGTAGAGCGCAATGACGTTGTTGTGTTCCATTTCCCGGAGGGCGACACAGTGTGCCTGAATCAGCAGGCGCAGAGTTATTACCAGTTGGTAAGGAGGTATGGACGCGATGCAATCATAAATGATTGTGTATTAGACCAGAACGGAACTCCACACAGAGGATATTTCGGTAAAATTCAAAGCCGCCCGGTTGATAGGCGTGAAAACTACATCAAACGTTGTGTGGCTGTTTCCGGCGATTCTCTGCAAATTATTGACGGACAGGTTTTTGTGAATGGAAAGCCACAAGAAAACATTGGCGACCGACAGTTCAAATATCTTGTTGTGACCGATGGAACAATGCTCAATGCCGCCAAACTTGAAGAATTTGGAATTTCAAAGGAAGACCGCGATGCGTCGCGTTACATCGACCCCGATATGCTTGATTACGTGGAGGGTTTGAAGGATGTTGATGCAAACAATATCTTCATTTATCCGCTCGTGGAGTCCAATGTTGAAAAACTCAAGTCCATTGCGTGCGTGAAATCTGTGACGAGGGTTGCGCGTCCGAAGGGGTTGCGTGAGAGTTTCATCTTCCCGCACGACCCAAAGTACAACTGGAATGAGGACAATTTTGGTCCGCTCTACATTCCAAAGAAGGGCGATGTCATCAAACTCACTCTCGACAATCTTCCGCTCTACCGCCGTTGCATCGAGGCATACGAGGGTAATTCTCTGCAAGTCAGCAATGATGGCAAGATTATCATCAACAATCAACCCGCCGATTCCTACACATTCCGTATGGACTATTTCTTCATGATGGGCGACTCTCGCCACAATTCCGCCGACTCGCGTTTCTGGGGCTTTGTGCCTGAGGATCATATAGTTGGTAAGGCGTTGTTTGTATGGTTCAGCACAGACAAGGACAAGTCGTTCCCTGCGTCGATTCGTTGGAGCCGCATTTTCAAGGGGATTGATTAGGAGAGAGGAAAGAGGAAAGATTAAAGTTTAGAGATTAGAGATTAAAGTTTAGAGATTAAAGTGCAGAAGGTCTTTATTGGTTGGGTTTTGCCGCTGTTGATAGCGGTTGTGGTTGTGTTTGTGCTGTGGTTCATGTTCCGCGACAGGGTTTATGTCGTTGGCGGCGATAATATGTCGCCGACGCTTACTCGCGGGCAGCGGGTTTGGATGGACAGCGACCACAACTCTTTGAGGCGTGGAGACATCGTCCTGGTTTCTACTCCAAATCTGTCCGTCAGTGCCGAGTCTCGGCGTGTGTTCATGAAATGTGAATGTCTGCCGGGCATGAAGGTTTCACGGCTGAGGGCTGACCACGTTTATGGACACGCCATACTGCCAGAGCCAGGTTTCAAAATTCCCCTAAATTATGCCAACTATGTGATTTATAAGGATTTGGCAAAGACTTATGAAGATGCCGATATGCAGTGGTGCGACAGTGTTTGTGTCGTCAATGGCAAGGTTTCGGATTCCTACACTTTCAAGCGTGGATACGTGTTTCTCATCAATGACAACCGCGCCGACCGCTACGATTCACGCACATTCGGCCCCGTGCCTCAGGAATGGATTGTGGGGAAAATTAAGTTTGTTTTTTAGGAAAAAGTGTTGTCAGGCTTTGCAGAATTTATGGATTTTTTATACTTTTGGGCGAAATAAACTAATCATTTTATGGAAAACACTATAAATCTATATTGCGGCTACGCGCTGATAACTCTCGGCAGTGAGGTCGAGGGTGATGACTATCGGGAGGTTGATTATTATGAAGGGCTTCCCGCAGATTGCCTTGATGGGCTTGTGCGTGGCAAGCTTTTCATCCGTGGCGAAGCGGAACAGTTACTCAACATCTTCAAAACCAGCTGTAAGTATGTTGAGGCTGCGGGCGGATATGTCCTCAATGCTTTGGGACAGAGCCTTGTGATTGTTCGTAATGGGCTTTATGACCTGCCAAAAGGCAAGATTGAGCTGGGCGAAGACCCCGAGACCGCCGCTGTGCGCGAGGTGAACGAGGAGACCGGCGTCACGCCAAAAATCGAGCGCAAACTCATTGACACTTACCATTTTTACCGTTGGGGCGAGGAAAAGGAAGTCACCATAAAGAAGACCTATTGGTATTTGATGTCGCTTAATGGCAGCCAGGCTACAAAGCCTCAGACCGAGGAAGGCATAACGTCGTGCATTTGGATGGACGACGCCATGATGGACGACATTACAAAACGCACCCACAGGAATTTGAAGACATTGTTTGACCTGAAACGCAACGGCGAGATATGATGAGGAAAATTTTATTGTTTGTGGCGTTTCTGTCGGCGTTGGCTCTGTGGGCAGGCTGTGGCAATGGAAAGAATGAAAATTCCATTCTCAAGCCCGCCGAAGGCAGCACAATCACCTCTGCGCAGATTCTCGATGCGTTGTGCGCCGGTCAGCCGGTACATATCAAGGGCTGCACCATACAAGGCTTCTTGGATTTCACGAAGGTTGGCGGCGGAAGCAGCTATGTGGCTGTTGCGCCGTCGTATGTGGACGCCGACATAGTGTTTGCAAACTGTGTTTTCGAGGACAGCGTTTCATCGTTTACGGGTCAGGGCAAGGAGCAGCGCGTTTATACCGTGTTCAACAAAAACGTCGTGTTCCAGGAGTGTGAGTTCAAGCATGGAGTGAATTTCACACAGGCCGACTTCCGTGGAAGGTTTGATTTTGACGTGAGCAAAGTCCAGGGCGACGCAGCATTCGACGGCTGCCGTTTCCGCGACGGCTCGTCCTTTGCAATGGCAAATTTCAATGGCGAGGTTACATTTGTGAGCACCACGTTTGGCGGCAGGACGAATTTCATGAAAAGTTTTTTCAGAAAGCCCGTCGTTTTCCAACGATGCAAGACAGAGGACGTTGTGATGTTTGCAGATTCCCATTTTTATGGCTACACCGAGTTTTCGCATTTAGTTTGCTATGATGACTTGGATTTCTCAAATTCACAGTTCGCAGACCGGCTTGTGATGGCGCGGTCGGTGTATTTGGGCAATATAAAGATGGCAAATTGCGTTATGAAAGGTAACGTGGAATGTGTCGGCAACACGTTTGCCGAGCCGCTCGTTTCGAGTGGGGCACAACTCCCTGATGGCGGGCTGGATGTTTCCGGCAACCAATTGTTACAAAAATCAGATGTTGAATGTTTCAAAATAAAATGACAATACTATGAAAAAAAGAAATTTCTTAAAGATAGCGGCTGTGTCGGGCTTGTTGTTAGGCTCAATGTCCATGCAGTCGTGTGAGGATGAGGACGGCAACGGCACCGGCTGGGACGAGTTCCTCGAAGGGCTTTTCAGCGTCTTCACATACAACGGCAACGAGTATTCCTCAAACTCCGGCGACAACTATTTCGGTTGGTTTGGACTTGACGAAGATCCTGAGCATATCGAGGACGACATAAACCTCGCCGCTCAATTCCAGGAATATGAAGCGACTGGCAAACTGCCAACCAGCATTGACCTGACGAGCTACCTGCCCCGAATTGGCAATCAGGGTCAGTATGGCACGTGTGTGGCATGGGCTACGGCATACAACTGCCGCACGTTCCTCTATGCAAAGTCAAACAACCTGAGAACCTCACAGCTCAACAACTCCAACACTTTCAGCCCCGCCGACATCTTCATGTCAATCGGCTCAAATGACAAGGGCGCAAATTGTGGAGGCAGTTATTTCGAGGCTGCATTCGACAAGATGGTCAGCCGTGGTGTCGCCACAATCGGCACTGCGCCTTACTCGAGCCTCAAATGTTCAAACAGCCCGTCTTCTTCATGGACCTCGGACGCAAACAAATATAAAATTGCCTCCTACCGTGAGGTTAAGCTCGACAAGACCACTCTCAAGCAGTATCTCGCTCAGGGTCATCTGATTGTGTTTGGTGCGGAGCTTGGCGACGAGTTCATGTATGCAAAGGACGCGACAGTTTTGACAAGGCAGACTTCATTCACTGCCACTGGTCAGCACGCCTACCACGCAATGGTCTGCGCCGGATATGATGACAACAAAGGACCTAACGGTGCGTTCCGTGTTGTAAATTCATGGGGCGAGACATGGGGCGACAACGGCTACATCTGGGTTGACCAGAACTTCTTTGTGAGCGGCAAGTTTGCATATTGTGCCTTCATCGCAAATGACGGCTCAAGCAGCAGCAACTCTGTTGTTGTTGACGAGAACAACACTGTCGTTGATGACCAGATTGCCAATGGCAACGACCTCATCGCCTCCGACAATTTCGATTTCTATGCTATTGATGCCGACGCCGCCGGTCAGTGGTGGAGGTGCGAATATGACGTTTACAACTCCGGCAGCAATGCAATCAAGACCTCCGACCAGGACTGGGCAATCTGCCTTCTCTATTATAACGCCTACAACGCCAACGACTACGGCATCCTCCTTTTGGACTACTACACCGACGACTTTGGAAAAAAAGGCGACATGAATGGCTCCTGGGACAAGAACGAGGCTTACAACTACTTCGGCTTCAATTCTTCCGCAAAAATCAGCGGTTTTGCATGGAACAATGTTGACGTAAAGAGCGGACAGAGCTGTAACGAGGCTTGTGGCGGTCATACTGGCAATTCATTTTCATGGGAGTTCACATTGCCTAACCTCAACGGACAATATTACATCGTGCTTGCCGCCGACGCTTTCGACAACATCAAGGAGTCCAACGAGGACAACAACTATTTCTTCTGCGGCGACGCAAGCGGCAATCCGATTACCTTCGTGAACGGCACGCCCTCCAATCTTTCAAAGTCGGCGTCTCTTTCAAAATCCTCTGTTCGCCCGAAACAGAACGCTTCAAACCGTTGCCAGGACGTAAGGAACGAGAACAATGTCAATGCCTACACATCCGCAGAAATTGCAGCCATGATTCAGGCTCACAAGAAGTCGGGTCGCTTGGCTGACGTTGCTAAGTCGCTGTCGAAATCCTCTGTGGAGAACACTGTAAGGGTAAGGAGCAAGATTTCAAAGTAAACCCAATTTGTTGAACACATAAAAGATATTCATGCCATGAAAAAAATCATCATCGCGGCGATATTGCTGTTGGGTCTGTCCACGTTGTCATCGTGTGACATCCTTCTCGGCACGACCACCACAACCAACAACAGCAACACTACAAACCGCAACACCAACAATAACAACTACAACAATAACAACACCAACCGCAACACCAACAACAACACGAACAACAACAACTCCAACACCAGCAGCAACACGTCACGTGGCAAGGTTGTGAGGTAAAGTTGGAAGTTGGAAGTTGAGAGTTTAAAGTTGGAAGTTGAAAGTTTAAAGTTTCAACTAAAATCGAAAACCCCGCCGTGAATCACATTCGCAGCGGGGTTTTTCTCTAATCTTTACTCTTTCCTCAATAATCTCTAATCTATCTCTAATCTTTAATCTCTAATCTTTCCTCTTTCCTCATTCCTCAATAAATCTCTAATCTTTATCCTCTTTCCTATAAAAGCTGAAGTTGACCTTTCCGTAGTGGCGTTGGTCGAAGATGTGGGTGAGGTCTGTGAAGCGTGTTTTTGCGCTGTGCTCCATGATGAGCATTGCGCCGGGCTTCAGTGTTGGGCTGTCCATAATCATCTGTGGGATGTTCTCAATGCCTTCCATGTCGTATGGCGGGTCGGCGAAGATGAGGTCGTAGTTCAGCGGGTTGCGCTCGATGAACTTGAAAGCGTCGCTTGTCATCACGTGTGCGGGTGATTTTTTGGGGAACATCTGCATGAAATTCTTGTTTATGAAGTCGCAGTATTTCTTGTTTGAATCGACGCAAGTGATGTCTTGGCAGCCGCGAGAAGCCATTTCATAGCTTATGTTGCCGCTTCCGGCGAACAGGTCGAGGAATCGCACGTCCTCATAGTCAAAGTTGTTTGAAATGAGATTGAAGAGCGATTCTTTCGCCATGTCTGTCGTCGGGCGGTCGGTAAAGAATGACGGCAGGTGTATCACCTTGCTGCGGTATAATCCTGTTATAATACGCATGGCAATGTCATCATATTAAAGAATGTGTGTTCAGGGATGTCGGAGAACGGGAACGAGAGGTTCGGTGTGAGTTGGGCAAACCTCACGTTTGCGTGGTACTTGTAGATGAGTTTGTATGCCTCCGAATCCTTGTCGATGTAGCCCGAAAGCACGATTGGGGCTTTCTTGTCGAGTTTGAGTTTGTCCACAACCGAGGTCACGGCGAACAGCGCGTCCGTCGGGCTCTGGTATGCGAATGTGTTGTATAACTGCACTTTGCCGTTTTCAGTCACGACAATGTCCATGAAGTCGTAATAGAAATTGGCGGAGATTGTGAGTTCCTCGCTGCAGTTTTTGATGAGGTTTTCGATAAGCGGTGTCGCCTCATGGTAGAAGTTGATTTCTGGGAATGTGTTGACCATGAGTGTCGTGATGTAGGACGGAATCACGAATACATTGCAGGCGGAGATTGATTTGAGTTTGTTGAACTGGATCTCCTCCTTGTCGGTGATCTGGAAGTTTGCACTCACGAGGTCTTTGAGTTTAGTCTTGTCGAACATCGGGTTCGGCACGATGACGGACTTCCTGGTCACGTAAATCATATCTACAGACTTGTAGCTCTTGCTGAGGAATGCGTCTGCAGCAAGGTTGTCCTTTATCTTGTCGTAGAGGTCGGCGTCGTTTACTTCGTTGCCGTAGCTCACGTGCTTAATGGCGACGTATTCTTTTGAGAATGAGTCGAGTATGCAGTACGTGTAGCCCCTCTGACTAATCTGTATAGACAGGCTGTAGGTGCTTGTCTTGTTGATGTTGAATGATGACGTGAAGTTTGATATGTCTTTCATTGTATGTGATTTTTCAGTTAATCGCCCCGTGGGGCAGTCCTTTGTAATTACGGCACTAAATTAATGCAAAAAAAGGAAAAACCAAAAATTTCTTTGTGGTTTTTCCTTTTTTTATTGATTTTGTTGTTTTTGAAGATTATTCCCAGTTGCCTGCGTTGTTGTTGAACTCAACGAGGGAGCCTACTTTGAGTCCCGGGTACTTGCCGATTGTGTTTGCTTCGTCGTTCAAGTTCACGATTTCCTGACGGTCGAGACCTTTGAGGTAGTCGTCGTTAGGAGTCTTAGCCTCAAATACGGAGATTTTGGCCTTTGACGAGGTTTCGATAGTGTCAGCAGCCATCTGGAAGGGGATGTTGACGATCGGAACGAGCCTGAGTTCAGAAACTTTGTATTTGCCCTTGCAGAGGGAGTCGTAGCAGCTTACAACCACGGTGTCACGCTTAACGATACCTGCTTCGATAGCCTTTGTCTCGGCGAGTTTGCGCGGGTATTTGTCATAGAAGCTGTCGGGAATGTTGCCGATTGCCTTTACGATTCTGAGCTGTCCGTTCTGCACGAAGTTCTCGAGCGAGTCGAAGCTGCCAGTGTAAGCACCATAGACGCTTTTGTATGCAACCTGCGCGTCGCGGATGTCTTTGAGTTTCTGGACCGTCAGGCCATAACGCCATTCAGCCTTTTTTTGGAAACGGATGGGCTGCATTATGCTGTCCCAGAGCAAGTATGCCAAGAGTGCAATGACTGCAACCAATACTACATGTATTACGATTTTCATGATTATTTATAGTATGTTTTTATGTTTTATTTCTTTGCGCAAATTTAATAAAAAATAAACATTCGCTGAAAAAATATTTGACATTTTTTTTAAAAAAGTTTTCTCATTGCTGTTTCGCGGTTTCAAACATATTGATTATCTTTGCGTTTCCAATAGTCGTAATAATAAAATGCTACACGATTTTTTTAGCAATTCGTTGCGTGTCAACATGGTTTTTGAGCCGACGGGCGACCAGTCAGCCGCTATTGAAGGGCTTTCGCGGTTCGTTTCCGGCGACGGTGGCGACGGCATTTTTGTCCTGAGGGGCTATGCCGGCACGGGCAAGACGACACTCGTGGCGGCGTTCGTAAAGACTCTCGCGTCCTTCAATGTCCGCACAGTCCTCATGGCTCCCACGGGACGCGCCGCGAAGGTTCTCTCGTCATATTCGGGCATGCCCGCCTACACCATACACCGCACTATCTACCGGCAGCAGTCGGGATATGGTGCGGCTTTTTCCGTCGCGCCCAATCTTTTCAGCGACACTTTTTTTATAGTTGATGAGGCTTCCATGATTTCACAGACGCCCGGCGAGATGTCTGCATTTGGGTCTGGAAGGCTTTTGGACGACCTGGTGAGGTATGTGTTTTCAGGGACAAATTGTAGGCTTGTGCTTGTTGGCGATGCGGGTCAGTTGCCGCCTGTGGGCAGTCCGCTGTCGCCTGCATTAGATGCCGGCGAACTTGCTTGTTTTGGCTTCGGGGTGGGGGAGGCGTCCCTCGGCGAGGTTGTAAGGCAGGCGGAGGGCAGCGGCATCCTGTCAAACGCCACAATGCTGAGGCAACTTGTGGAGACCGCGCAGCCCGGGCAGAGGGTTGTGCCGCAGTTGGTCGTGAAGGGTTTTGATGACATTGAGCGCATTTCTGGCGCGGAACTTCTCGAAGCCCTTGAAAAGTCATACGACAATGCAGGACTTGCTGAAACTCTCGTCATCACGCGCTCAAACAAGTACGCCAATGTCTATAACAATGGAATCCGCAGCCGCATTTTCTGGAGAGAGGAGCAGCTGACGGTTGGCGACATTGTGATGGTCGTGAAAAACAATTATTTCTATGCCAAGAACATTGAGCATCTCGATTTCATTGCAAACGGCGACACGGCTGAGGTCGTCAGGGTCGGACGGCATGAGGAGTTGTATGGTTTCCATTTCATAAATGTGGATTTGCGTTTTACTGATTATGAAAACCTCGAACTCTCCGTGAAGGTCATACAGGAGTCCCTTCAAAGCGAAGGCCCGTCGCTGACGCAGAAGGAGGCGGACACCTTATATAAAAATGTGTGTGAGGATTATGTCGGGCAATCCAAAAGCCAGATTTATAAGGAGTTGCGCAATAATGAGTATTTTAACGCCCTTCAGATTAAATTTGCATACGCCGTCACTTGCCATAAGTCTCAGGGCGGACAATGGGAGAATGTCTTCATCGACAACGGCTACCTGACTGACGATATGCTCGACCGTGAATACCTGCGCTGGCTATATACAGCCCTTACCCGCGCCACAAAGAAGGTCTATTTAGTTAACTTTAATAAAAAGATATTGAAGGAGGGGTGATTTGGAGAGGAGTGAGGAAAGATTAGAGATTAAAGATTAAAGTGGAAAAAATCTCTAAAAAATTTTGTTGGTATATAAAAAATGTCTATCTTTGCCGCGTCAAAATTGATGATGGTCCGGTAGCTCAGCTGGATAGAGCAACAGCCTTCTAAGCTGTGGGTCGAGCGTTCGAATCGCTCCCGGATCACTTTAAATTTGGGTTTTTAGTACGGTCTCATGCTGAAAGGTGTGAGGCTTTTTTGTTGAAAAAAAACGCCGCCTTTATGGTGGGGTATTATTCTTTTTTATATCTTTGTGTCATCAATAATCTTAAAGTGACTATGATAGACACACCTATTGACAACAAACGACAAAGTATAATGAAGACAATTATCAAAATCAGCACCATTTTCTTGGTGTTAGCCTTTATGTTTATGGCTTTCAAGCCATTACTAATCAAGACTGATGACCGTGACAAAGTGATTCTCGCACTCGTCAGGCAGTCGCTCGAAGATGCGCATTATGAAAGCATAGTGTTTAATGACAAATTCTCGTCGAAGGTTTTTGAAGAATACCTTTCAAAACTCGACTATTCAAAGCGCTTCCTCTTGAAATCTGACGTGGATTTTCTGTCAACTTACCGCTACGCCATCGACGATGAAGTCAGGTTAGGAAGATTTGAGCTTTATAAAGCCGCCACCGACATCATCAAGCGTCGTCAGGAGCAGGCGGCGGAATATTACCGCGAGGCTATTAATGGAAAATTCGACTTCACTGTAAAAGAATTCATCCATACAAACTCCGATTCGGCTGACTATGCCGCTTCCGAGGCTGAACTCCGCGACTACTGGCGCAAGAACACGAAACTCGCTGTCCTTGAGCGTATTTCCGATCAGCTCACGGTGCAGGAAAAGGCTATTAAGGACAAGGACACTTCATATAAGGTAAAGTCCATGGACTCCATACAGGCAAACGCCGTCGCAAGGGTGAAGGAGAGTTATGACGCATGGATGAAGCGTCTCGCCGGCATTAAGGAAAGTGAATGGATGTCATTGTACATCAATTCAATAGTTGGTGCCTGCGACCCTCATTCCGAGTATCTCCCGCCTGACGACAAGACGAACTTCGACATCTCGATGTCGGGCAAGTTTGAGGGCATCGGCGCGACGCTCCAGAACCGCAACGGTCAGACAAAGGTCATGGACATAATTCCGGGCAGTGCAAGTTGGCGGCAGGGCGAGCTTGAAGTTAATGACATTATATTAAAGGTGGGGCAGGGCGACGCCGAGCCGGTTGACATTGGAAACATGGAACTCGACGACGCTGTGAAGCTCATCCGTGGAAAGAAGGGCACGACTGTAAAACTCACGGTGAAGAAAATCGACGGCACGATAAAGATAATCCCCATTATCCGTGACGTGGTTATCATTGAGGAGACCTACGCCAAGTCCTCAATCCTGACCTCAAAGGACGGTAAAACCCGCGTTGGCTATGTCTATCTACCGAAATTCTATGCGGACTTCAATGACAAAAACGGTCGTTTCTGTAGCAAGGACGTGAAGAGGGAACTTGAAAAGCTCGCCTCTGAACATGTTGACGGCGTGATATTTGACCTCCGCAACAATGGCGGCGGCAGCCTGAGCGATGTTGTTGACATGTCGGGTCTGTTTATCGGCAACGGCCCGATTGTTCAGGTAAAGAAACGCGACGGCAAAACCGAACATTATGACGACCCCGCCCCGGGCATTTCCTACAATGGCCCCATGGTTGTCATGGTCAACAATTTCAGTGCGTCCGCCTCGGAGATTCTTGCGGCGGCTTTGCAGGACTATGACCGCGCAATCATCATGGGCAGCCAGTCTTCATTCGGCAAAGGCACTGTCCAGAGCGTCATTGATTTCGACCGCTATGTCCAGGGGCATGAATCCATCAAACCCCTCGGCGCAATCAAACTCACCATCCAGAAATTCTACCGCATCAATGGCGGCACGACGCAGCTCAAGGGCGTAATTCCGGACATTGTGATGCCTGACGCCTACGCTTATATGAAAGTGGGGGAGAAGGAAAGCCCGAACGCGCTGAAGTTTGACGAGATTCCACAGGCTTTCTATATGAAATGGCCTCATAAATACGACAAGCAGGCGGTTGTGAATGCAAGCCGCGCCCGCATCGCAAGCAATCCGGTCTTTAAGCAGATTGACGACAACGCTCGCCGCCTCAAAACCCGCAGCGACGAGTCCCTCTATCCGCTCAATCTCGAGGATTACCGTCAGTACCAGAAGAAGATACATGACGAAGCCGAAAAGTACAACAAGATTGGGACTGAAAAGACCGGCGTGACGGCGACATTCCTCACCTACGACAAGACCGCCGCGCTCGGCGACACCATAAAGACTCAGAAGTTCACCAAATGGTTTGAGTCCTTGGAGAAAGACCTCTACATCTCCGAGGCTATGAATGTCATTGGGGACATGAAATAAACGTGCAAGACCAAGATAAGAAAACATATATTTGTAGAATTAAACATGAAAGTTCAGAAACTTACGAAGATTGTGGCGACGATTTCCGACCGCCGCTGTGATGTGGATTTTATCCGCAGCCTCTATGATGCAGGCATGAACGTCGCCCGCATCAACACCGCTCACGCCGACTTTGAGGCGACGCGGCAGATGATTGCAAACATCAGGAGCGTCTCAAACTCCATCGCGATACTCATCGACACCAAGGGTCCCGAAATCCGCACGACGCAGGCTGGCGACGGCTTCGCTGTCACTGAAGGCGAGTTTGTATATTTCGTCGGCAGCCTCGACAAGGAATGTGGCGACGGCAAGATTTATGTAAACCGCATCGGTTTTGAGAACGACGTGCCGTTTGGCAAGAAAATCCTCATCGACGACGGCGACATCGCTTTTGAGACCGTTGACCGCGACGAAAACGGTTTGAAATGCAAGGTTCTCAATTCCGGCGTCGTGAAATCCCGCAAGTCCGTCAATGTGCCTGGCGTGCCTATCAAGCTGCCTTCATTGAGTGAAAAGGACAAAAAGTTCATTCAACTCGCCATCGAGGAGGACATAACATTCATCGCACATTCGTTTGTACGATGCAAGGAAGATGTGATTTGCATACAGCAAATTCTCGACGAGTCTAAGTCGAAGATAAAAATCATCGCAAAAATTGAAAACCAGCAGGGCGTTGACAACATTGATGAAATCCTCGACCACGCTTACGGCATCATGATTGCCCGTGGCGACCTTGGCATAGAGATTGAGGCTGAGCGTATCCCCGCAATCCAGAAGGAACTGAACCGCAAGGCGATAGACCACCTGAAGCCTGTGATTGTGGCGACGCAGATGCTACATACAATGATAAACAACCCACGCCCGACACGCGCCGAGGTTTCGGATGTTGCAAACGCAATCTATGACGGCGCGGACGCCGTGATGCTTTCAGGCGAGACAGCGTCGGGACAGTACCCTGTGGAGGCTGTGAAGACCATGAGCAAGATTGCAATGGAAGTTGAGGCGATAAAGGAGAAACTCAAGGAAAACACTCATCCCGTCCATGTCAAGAGCGAGATAAGCGAGTTCCTTTGCAAGAACGCCGTCCATGCGTCCGTTGAGCTTGATGCGCGTTGTATCATTGCAGACTCGTTCTCCGGCACTACAATCCGCAATCTCGCCGCCTACCGTGGCGCAAAACCGATTTACGCCATGTGCTACAATGAAAACGTTGTCCGCGAACTTGCGCTGTCGTATGGCGTTGTGGCTCACAGTGTTAGGTTGAACCGTTCCGCTGATGACTTCATACAAAGTTCAGTGTCATTCGTGCTGAACAAACAGTTTGCGGAGATTGATGACAAGGTTGTGCTGCTCGCCGGCAGCTTCGGCAAGGGCAATTCTGCTACTCTCATCGAAGTCAACTATTGCTGCAACCTCGTGAAGAGATATTAAAATTATTGTTGCCGTGCCGCGATGTGATATTGTCGGTTATGTTAAATACGGCACGGAATAATGACTATTATGTTAAGTACAATTCTAAATATCAATTATTATGTTAAACAAAAAGTTAGTTCTGGCATTCTTGTTTTTCATGGCAGTTGCTTCTGTTGCCACCGCGCAGGACAAGTCGGTCACGCAGGACAAGTCGGTCGCGCAGGACAAAACCGCCTCTCAGGACTCCGACACCGTTTCAGTAATGGAACGTGCCGCAAAGCATGGTGATTTCTTGTGCTATGACGTTTTGGTTTTCAGTGACCGTCAGGTATCGCAGAAGATTGCGTCTCAATGGCAGGAGCAGTCGGAGGCTATTTCCGCCGGCAATAGCCGTGGCTTTTGGATGGGGCTTTTGGACGCAACAAAGGGCGCTGCTCTCGGTGCGCTCCAAAGTACAAGTTCCAAGAGTTTCGTCACGATGGGCGCGGAGAAATTGGGCGACATGCTCAAGAGCAAGAAGGAGCAGTGGCGGCAGGTCGTCACGAAGGAGAACAAGTTTGAGAAGAAGTTGTTCATGTTGGAGAACATTGACGATTTCTATTCAAACGTCTCCGGCGCAGGTGCACTCGACCCGAGTTCATTGTGTTTCAATGGCTTCGGCTGTCTCCAAAAGCGCGGCGCGGACACTGTGTTGCTCATCACGGCTCATCTCGACACTTCTGACGCGGCAATCAGCAGGATTTTGAGACATTCAAAGTTTGAACTCGTCCTCGACACCTTGGTCTTCAATCCCAAGCTCTGCAACCTTCCAAATGACAGTGCGCGGACGTTCTCGGAGCGCAAGCCTTATTCATTTGAGGAAAGAGGCAGTGTGGGGCTGAAAATTGACGTGAAAATCACATCATCGTGGATAAACCAGGCGATACAGATTTATAAGGATGTTGAACTTGGCACGTTCACTGTGCAGACTCCAATCAATGAGGCGAGCCTTGACTCTGACGGCGTTTACAGGTATTTCCGCGCCCGCAATGACGGCAAGGATTGCCAGATTATCGGCGAGAGTTTTATCGTGCCGCGCTCATTTATTGGCGTGAGGGATTCGGACGGAAATTATCACGATTGCTGGGGCACAGGACAGTACAAAATCGCCATGACAATCAAGGAAACCTGCACAATTACGCCGGAATTTGAGGAAAATTGGAAGGCAGATTGGAAGGAGCGTCAAGTCGCTGCAAAGGCAAACAAAAAGTCGCAGCACAAGCCTTTTGGGCTCATAAGCTCCATGAAGCAGACCTGCATCCAAAACGGCAGCACATGGGTAACAACCCTCGTCGAAGCCCCCGCAAACTACACCGTGTCACAGGTAAAAGGCATGTTCAACTTC
>JAGCRY010000051.1 GCA_017964465.1 Bacteroidales bacterium
GACGTTTATCGTTGCTACGTTGTGGCAAGACTTCTTTTAATTTTGCGAATTTTCAGAGAGTCAAAAACATAGCGTCATAAACGCCTAAATAATTATTTTCGTACCCATCGCCATACAGCGTTGGAATTGTCAACAAAATTACAAACTAATTCAGAAATGCGCAAAAAAATATTGAAAAAAATTTGTTCGATAATTCTATAATATATACCTTTACAAAAATTTTGAGCAATGATTCTGTCATTTGGAGATTCAGAAACGGAGTTGATATACAACGGAACCCAATCAAAGAAACTTCCGCCAACGATACAAAATGTTGCGCGGCGAAAGTTGCGTATGATTGCAGCGGCGAAACAAGTTCGCGATTTGAGGATACCGCCTGGCAATCGTCTTGAATCTCTTTACGACAATTTGGAAGGCTTTTGGTCTATCCGAATAAATGACCAATGGAGAATTATATTTCAATTTGATAATGGAGGAGCATACAATGTTGAAATCACCGACTATCACAAATAAACTATCCAACATCCACCCTGGAGAGGTGTTGAAGGAGGAGTTTCTTCTTCCGATGAATCTTTCTGCCCATTTTTTGTCAAACAAGACAGACATTCCCGAGTCAAGGATTGTTAAAATTCTCCAAGGGAAATCCTCTATTACCGCTGGCGTGGCAATCAGGCTGTCAAAGTTTTTTGGCACTACGTCCGAATTTTGGCTCAACCTTCAAAACCTCTATGACTTGGAAGAAGAAGAAAGCAAGCATTACATTGAATTTGAACGCATTAAAATGTATCAGGCGGTATAGGTAATCACTCTCACTTCCACTTGAATCCCCTGCCCCAAAATGTGAATATCGCTGCGACGACATAATACGGATACACTATGCCGAGGGCGAGAATGTCTATAAAACGCTGATGCTCATTGTAATACTCCGACGAAACGCGCACCGACGCAAAATCGACGGCGAATTTTGACAACAAAACCGTCAACGCCATCCACCACGCTCCACCGCAAGCCCACAATATCGGCGCGGCGATGGCTGCCAAGTTGCCAAGCAAAATTGCAAACGCAAAAAACAGAATGTAATAATCGGTGTAGCCGCCGGTCTTGCTCACCCAACGCGCACGCTGATTGAGTAGTTGATGGATATTTTCAACGCCATCGGTGCGGATTACCGCATCGGGATTTTTGGCATAGACAAAACGCTTGTGCTGACGTCCGGCGGATTCCATCATAAACATATCGTCGCCCGAAGCGTATTTGCCGTTGATGTCGCCGATGGATTTTTTGATGAACGCCGAACGATAACCAATGTTGCCACCATTGCACATTACGGGGCGACCGGCGATGCAAGTGCCTGCCGTAATGGTAATTAGCGCAAACGACTCCGCCTGCCAAAGCCGCTGAAACATTTTGGACTTGTCGGGGGCTTCGATGATTACAGGAGCCATTATCATATCGGCATCAACATTTTGAGCGGCACTTACGAGGGTCTCTGCCCAACGCGGCTGCGGAAAACAATCGGCATCCGTCGATAAAATATAATCAGCCTTGCTGTGAGAAATTCCAAAATCGAGTGCCTGTTTCTTGCCCTTGCCCGTGTTTTTCAAGAGGGTGATGTCAACGTCCTGACGAGCGGCGGCAAGGTCGTAGGTATTGTCGGTGGAATGGTCATCTATTAATATAAGGTGTGTGCCACTGAGGGTCTGCGCCTTGATGCTGTCGAGGAATTTTGGGATGTTGGCGGATTCGTTTTTGGCAGAGACGATGATGTCGGTGGCTCTCACGGAGGACACGGACGGCACGGAGGATGTGGGCGCAGTGGTAGTGGGCGATGAGGTGGTGTTGTCGTCATAATTATGAAAAACGATGCAACACTTCGCCACCAAATACACGTAAATGGCTGTTATCGTGAGTATTATGATTGTAGCAATGGACATAACTAACGGAATTTGAATTTGCAACTGATGGCGAAATGGTCGGAGAGGTTTTCGTGGTGAGTGTCGTAGGCGCGGCTCTCCAATGCGGGCGAATGGACGATGTAGTCGATGCGGAATCTCATAAAACTCAGGCGCACCGTACCACCCCACCCCGTGCCGCTCTCACAAAAAGCGTCGCAAAGGTCGTTGCCGATGATTTCACGGTAACAATACGACACCGGCGGCTCGTTGAAATCGCCGCACAGAATCACCGGAAATGGCGAATTTTCCATCAACCGCCTTATCAACTCCGCCTGTTGTACGCGCATAGAATACGCCTTGGTGAGTTTGTTGTAAATATTCCTAACACCCGACACTTGCTCCGAATTGTTTTTCTTGTCGATTTGGTCGATGAAGTCGTAATCGTCGTAACCGAGTTTGATGGAGCGCAGATGAATGTTGAAAATACGCGCCTTGTTGCCCTTGAACTCCACGTCGGTATAGATGCCGATGATATTGTCGGTGTGGTCGTAGATGGGCGTGGTGCAAGTGAGCGGATATTTAGAAAAAATGCGGTATCCCTTGTTGGTATTGTGCTGAATGTCGGCGGGGTTGTAATCACGGGCGATGTATCCTGCCTGCAACAATTCGCTGATTATCTGTTCGTTGGTGATGGAATCCTTGCTGTTGTTATAAAATTCCTGAAAACAAATCACGTCGGGATTTTCGTATTTCAAAAAATCAAAAATCTTGGTCTTGGTGTCGC
>JAGCRY010000052.1 GCA_017964465.1 Bacteroidales bacterium
CCGAAACAAAAATAATCCATTTGCCCGAAACATACAAAAAATTTTTTCCTCACCTTGCGCATTTACGTATTTGCCATAAGTTTTACACTAAAACAACGCCATCACGTTTGGCGGAAAAAAACGGGCGACCTACCTTTGTGCCGCAATACAAAAAACATCAAAAATGGTACAAATCAACGAAAATTTTGCACAACTTCCTGCGGGCTACCTGTTCACCGAAATAGGTCGCAGAGTATCTGAATATCAGCGTCTTAATCCTGACGCACAAATCATCCGTATGGGCATTGGCGACGTTACATTGCCGTTGCCAAAAGCGTGTATAGAGGCAATGCACAACGCCGTCAACGAGATGGCTGCCACCGAAACTTTCCGTGGCTATGGTCCCGAACAGGGCTACGAATTTCTCCAACAAAAAATCTCTCAATACGACTACAAGCCGTATGGCGTTGACATAGCCACAGACGAGATTTTCGTGAGCGACGGCGCAAAATCCGACACCGGTAACATTGGCGACATCCTCGGCATCAACAACAAAATAGCCGTTACCGACCCCGTATATCCCGTCTATGTGGATACCAACGTGATGTCGGGTCGCGCCGGAAATTTGAAGTCTGACGGCTGTTGGTCAAACATCGTCTATATGCCCGTCAACGCCGAAAATAATTTTGTGCCGGATTTGCCCAAAGAGGACGTTTCGGTGATTTATCTTTGCTTTCCCAACAATCCCACCGGCACTACGCTCACCCGCTCGCAACTGAAAGTTTGGGTGGATTATGCGTTGGAACACAAGGCGTTGATACTATTTGACGCAGCATACGAGGCGTTCATTACGGAGGCTGATGTGCCACATTCAATCTACGAAATCGACGGCGCAAAGAAAGTAGCAATCGAATTTCGCAGTTATTCCAAGACGGCGGGATTCACCGGCACGAGGTGTTCTTACACCGTAGTGCCCAAAGAATGTGTGGGTTACGATGGCAATGGCAAGGCGTACCAACTCAACGGTTTTTGGAAACGTCGCCAATGCACCAAATTCAACGGCACACCTTACATCGTGCAGCGCGGCGCAGAGGCCATCTACACCGAGGAAGGGCAGCGTCAGGTAAAGGAGATTGTCAATTATTACCTCCATAACGCCCAAATCATCCGCAACTCGCTTTCTGCCAAAGGTTTTGCCGTATATGGCGGCATCAATTCGCCCTACGTTTGGGTGAAGACGGACGGCATGGATTCGTGGAAATTTTTTGATTATCTCCTCCACGAAAAACACATTGTAACCACCCCTGGCGTCGGTTTTGGTCCTTCGGGCGAAGGCTACGTCCGCCTTACAGCCTTCAACACGTTGGAAAAGACGCAGGAGGCAATGGCGAGAATTTAACGGCTGAGACGTCACCATTGGCATCTCCCCACAAAAAATTGCAAATAAAAATACCATTTAAAAAAAATATAATTACCTTTGCAGCGGTAATTATAACAAATGGACAGACGCTCCGCACATATTAAAATATTTTTGGCGATGATATTGGCGGCGATGGCAGTCTTCACGCCCGCCGCCAAATATTGCCACGTAGTCTCGCACGTTGACACCGAAACCGACGGCGAGGCTTGGAGCGAGGTCTGTACCCTTTGCGACATCGAGTTCCCCGCCTTTGAAGAGACCGACAATACATTGGCTGTCAACGTCATAGAGCGGGAATATTGTATTTTTGTACCGTCAATAATTGGCAATCTTTGTAATACCCCGATAGAATCCTTAGTAATCCGGGGACCGCCCGAGGTGTAGGGCTTTTTTATTTATTTTCGACAATAGCAATTCCCATTTTTACACCAATATCTTATCATAAATGTGCGCAAAATTGTATGCGCTCGCATTGTGTATCTGTCTGTGTATCAATACCTACGCTCAAACTGACGTGGAGCACGATGCCATCACGATAGAGGACAATGCGACCAAGAAAAAACTCCATACGCCCAAGGTTGTGGAGAATGTTGACAACGGGTTCATTATGCGGAATTTAGGCGGAAGTCTGAGCGAAAGCCTCGAAAAAATCCCCGGTCTTTCCTCGATTTCGATAGGTTCGTCGCAGGGCAAACCCGTTGTTAGGGGGCTTGGGTTCAATCGCGTGGCTGTCATCCAAGACAACATCCGCCACGAAGCCCAACAATGGGGCAGCGACCACGGACTCGAAGTCGATCAATATTCCATCGTTGAAGTCGAAGTCATCAAAGGCCCGTCCTCGTTGGAATACGGCTCGGATGCCGTTGGCGGTGTCTTGAGGCTCAATACGTCCAAAATCCCCGCAAAACATTCCATCCACGGCAGCGTCTGCCTGACCACCAAAAGCAGCAACGGATTTTTTGGCGGCTCGGCGGCAGTGTCAGGGCGCAGGGAGAAATTTTTCTTTTCTGTGAGGGCGACGGCTGAGGATTACGCCGATTACAAAGTGCCTACCGATTACGTCAACATCTATTCCTACAAAGTGCGGCTCCCCGACCACCGTCTGCGGAACACAGCCGGCAAGGAATACGATTTTGCGCTGTCGGGCGGCATTGCGGGCAAATCGTCAAAACTCCGCCTCAGCCTCTCCAACGTCAATTCGCACGGCGGACTTTTTGCAAACGCGCACGGCCTCGAACCGCGTCGCATTGACGAGAAGGCTCACGACCGTAGTTCCCGTGACATAATGATGCCGTCGTACAGTGTAAATCACTTGAAGGCTGCGTTGCAATACGACACGTGGAATGCCGTCGCGATGCTTACCGTCAATGCAGCCTATCAGCACAACCTCCGCGAGGAACTCAGCGAATACGTTAGCCACGGCTATATGCCGCTGCATTGTCCCGAAACGATGCAAAACCCTGACACTGAATACCTTTACGATAAGGATGCATTTTCATTGAACGCCACGGCGACAATGCCACTCCAAAAAATTGACCTGAAAATCGGCGCAAGCGCGGAGTATCAGGACAACGAGATTGGAGGGCGTTGCTTCATCATCCCGGCGTTCAGGAGCATCTCGGCGGGAACGTTCACGTCGGCGGAATACAGGGTTTCGGGCAGTACGGTTTTGCAGGCGGGTGTGCGTTACGACGTCGGCAACATCAAGACCGAAAAATATCAGGATTGGTTCATTTCGGAAGGCGAATACGCAATACGCGCCGAAGATTTGGACAAGTGGTTCAACGATTTTTCGTTCAGTTGCGGGGCGTCCACGCGCCACGGCAAGTGGAATTACAAGGTCAACATCGCCAAGGGTTTCCGTATGCCGATAGCCAAGGAACTCGCCGCCAACGGTGTCAACTATCACAATTTCAGTTATGAAATTGGCAATCCAAACCTGAAAAGCGAAACATCGTATCAGGCTGATTGTCAGATAGATTACCTGTCAAGATTGTTGACAGTGTCAGTGTCGCCCTTTGCGGGATACTTTGCCAATTATATTTTCCTGAACCCGACGCCGCGATTCGACCGACTCTACGGCAACGGCAATCAGATTTATAATTATCAGCAATGCAAAGTGTTACGCTACGGCGGCGAGGCTGAGGTTAGGTTTGTGGCGGACAATAGGTACGCGATGTTTCACAATTCAAAAATTGAACTCGCACTCAACGGCGAATTTGTGAAGGCGCGCCAACTCGACGGCGACAAAAAAGGCTATTCGTTGCCCTTTGCGCCGCCCGCCACCATTGGTTTTGACGCCAACTACGCCTACCGCGTCAAGCACGGCGACGACGACCACAAGAAGTTTAAGATGGAGGAATATAACGCAGGATTTTACGCCAAGCAAGCATCGAAGGTGACAGACATCGTGCCGCCCGAAAACCCGACGGACGGCTACCATCTGCTCTCCGTCTCGATAGGCTGCACGGCAAAAATCAGCAACACGGAATTGCAATTGTCGTCCAAAATAAATAATTTGCTCAACACGGTTTACTTCGACCACACGAGTTATTACAGGCTCATCAACGTGCCAGGTCAGGGGCGTTGCGTGATAATTAGTCTGACCGCAAAATTCTAATCAATTAAATTATTAAAACAAAATGAAAAAGTTACTGACAATCATCGCGTCGGCATTAATTATGTCGGTAATCACATCCTGCGACAATGACGACGACAAGACCATCGACACCGAAAAACCGCAAATCAACGCATCAATCGACGGTGCATCGCCCGCAAACGCCGCCACATTCTACTTCGGCGAGGAAATCCCCGTGAAGTTGCTTCTCACCGACAATGCGGAACTCGGCTCGTTCAGCGTCAACATCCACAACAACTTCGACCACCATTCCCACTCCACCGAGGAGGAAGGCGAGGAACACCACGACCACGAGGAAGGCGAGGAGCACCACGACCACGAGGAAGGCGAGGAGCATCATCATCACGATGGTGAGGACGGTGACGCTTTCCAATTCACGCAGGATTACACAATCCCTGCCGGCAGCACTCAATTCCTGATTGACACCAAAATCTCCCTCCCTGTCAAATCCGACGACGGCGACGAGTACGAAGGTGGCGACTACCACTTTATGATTACCGTCACCGACAAAGCCGGCTTCTCGACGTTCAAAGCGTTTGAGATAAAGATTTTGCAGAAAGAATAATCAAAATTACTGGGCGAAAAACGCAAAAAAAATGCAATTTCCGCCCACTTATAACCTATTACTGGGCGAAAATCGTCAAAAAATTACGTTTTTCGCCCATTAATAATTGGTTTTTAAAATTGTAAACAATTGATTATCAACAAACAATCAACTACATTACTCTATCGAAATCATAATTCTGCATCAACAAGTTTGCAGTTATTACTTATCCTTTTTTTTGATGAAATAGACCACATTCAGCAATATCAACACACTGCAAATCAATATATTGATAGTAGTTATGCTATTAGTCCACGAATTAAAGACAACGATTTTGTCAGTTGAGGGGTCTGGAATGAAAAAATCGTCAATGACAGGCATAAACTCTCCACCAGGCCACATTGTAGCGTCAAAAAAAGCCGAATCCAATGCGTCAGGCTTTTTTCCATCAACATAGTCAATGTCAGCATAGTCATCAAAGATAAGGCAATGATGTGATTGCATAACACCGTTTTTGTACGTCATTGTCAAGTTGCGCAGTCCTCGCCGATTATACATATTTACAACACCATTTAACGTATCGTTCACATAGTACATCTCTGCACATCTTGTTTGCAATGAATCAGCATGGAATTCGACATACCACCCCTCTCGTTTGTTATCGTGATAATTGACAACGCAATCCAAGTTTTTTCTGTGATACCATCTGTCCAAAAATACCCAAAAGCCTTCTCTGTCATTTTCGGCACATTTTGTGGGACCAAATGCCCATACGGTATCGTTCTGAGAAAAAGCACAATACCGTCCGGGTGCAATTCGGTTGCCAATCGTTGATACAAGTAATATCAACACTATGCCGATGAGGTTGATTGTTTTCATCTGTTTTTCAAATGTTTATATCCATTGTCATGTTCGTTGATGGCTTGCTGTATGTCATTAATAGAAACACCGACACCAGACCCTGAAACAGCCTTTTTGAGCTCAGCCAGATACTGATTCATACGCTGTCTTTTCCCTTTTACGTACAGAATGTGGTCATAATCTCCACTTTCACCGCGAAACTGATATGCGTTTTCCAACGCCTCCTGCAGATTACCATTTTCCCACATTTCTACTGTGTCAATCGCACTGTGAATGAATAGTTCATGACCAATGGTGACAGCCAAGTGTGCAATCTGCTTGTTCATAGGCAAATCCACACGTTCTTCGGGATACAAATGTACTTCAACAACAAGATACACTTCATTCGTATGCGCCTTATACCAATCTACCCTACGCGGATTTTTTTGGTAAAACGTACCTTTTTCATCTCTGATATACAACCGAGTATCACCATAAACACCTCTACCCCTCGTGGCATCATACTCCATGAAAAACAATGCATTAGCCTTGTCTTCAAAAAGTTTTTCTACGTCTTGGAACTGCTTAGTTCTTCTCGCTAATTTGAGCGCATCTCGTACTGAACTATTCAGCATAGTGTTGGCTGTGATGTTGACATCATTAATGGCAGCCTCGTCAAAAGATGCCTCCCTAATGATAGTCGGGTGCGCGTGAAGATAGTTGATTCCCTTTTGGTTAAGATAGCCAAATGGGTCGATTATCCGACCTTGACGGTCTTGATTTGGATCAGAAGGTTCCGCCGCCTTAGCCGCGCCGATGCTCTTGACACCTTGTGCCGCAAGCGACCACGCGGCGTACTTGAACATCGTCCGAGGGACGCTTGACTTGTTGATGAGGGCGTTGCCGCCGCCAAGCACGATTCCAGGCAAAACCATGTTGCCTGAAAGATTCTCCACCACGCCGCCTAATGCGCCGACGAGCATAGTCTTAAAGAAAGTTTCCTTCTTCAAGTTGCCGCCTAATGCCTGAATGACGGTATTGACCGCCGCACCTTTCAGCATCGATGCCGGAAGGGACGTATGACGGAGTGAATCGGTAGATTGAATAATTGTATTCATATAAATGAATTTAGGTTAATATTATGTTGGAAATTCACGAAATATCCTTATCTTTGTACAGATAATAATAGTGAATTTCAGTACGCCACAAAGTTAACAAAAAAATAAATTAACTACCAAATAAAAATTAAAGAATTTCACAATAAATGAAAAGTTATTTTTCAAATGATTGATTTAAAGCGAATTAGAATTTTGTGTAAAAACAATGGCAAAACACTAAAAGAGTTGAGCGAAGATACAGGAATCGCTCAGAGTGCGATTACAATGTCGATGCGGCGCAACAGTACGACACTCGAAACGTTGGAAAAAATCGCGCAATATTTCGGCATGTCCGTAGGGTACTTCTTCTGTGAGGACGACATTTTTGAGCCAATGAGGATGGAATTAAAGAAATTTGACCACGACATCAAAACTGCGTTCCACACCATTACGGCGTCAATGCAATTCTATGTGCCTGAATATGAAGACACGATGGAGTTGGAAAAGTTTTTTGCCGCCACCGACAAATACACGCCCGAAGTCATCAAACTTTTCGAGCATTTCTTCAAGAGTCTCACAGAAAGCCCTTCCTGCAAGTTTCTGCTCCAAATGCCGCCCGAAAACATCCTTCGGCTCAAAGAAACTGGCGTAATATCCACAGACGCCGCCGACATCGTTTTCCTGTTGATGAAGCCCGAAAAACTCAAAGACAAAAAAATAAAAATTCCCAAGACAAAAGAACCGAGTTTTTGGGAAAAGATGAACAATGGGTTTATGAAATATTGGAACGACCAACTCGACGCAGTAGATTGATTATTAACAAACAACGGGCTGTAATTTCTCGCGAAATTTGCAGCCCGTTGGTATTATTTCGTAGAGACGTTGCGCGCAACGTCTCTACATTAAAATCTGTTGATTAGCCACCGAAATTATCGAACCTAATCATCTCGTCTTCTACACCAAGAGAGTGCAGGAGGTCGAGCACGGTCTTAGCCATCATCGGCGGGCCGCAGAGGTAGTATTCGATGTCTTCGGGTGCTTCGTGAGCCTTCAAGTAGGTGTCGCCCATTACAGGAGCAATGAAGCCCGGGGTGTACTTAACGCCAAGATTGTCCGCCTTCGGGTCGGGACGGTCGAGGGCGAGGTGGAAGTGGAAGTTCGGGAACTCTTTTTCGAGAGCCAAGAAGTCGTCCATGAAGAACACCTCGTCAATGGCACGTGCGCCGTAGAAGTAGTGCATCTCGCGGTCGCGGCACTGGCGTGTTTTGAGCATGTGCATAATCTGAGCGCGGAGAGGAGCCATACCGGCACCACCACCTACCCAAATCATTTCGCGCTTGGAGTCATATACGGGACGGAACTCGCCGTAAGGACCCGACATCGTAACCTTGTCGCCAGGTTTGAGCGAGAAGATGTACGTGGATGCGATACCACAGGGAACGTCCTGGAAACCAACCTGCGGTTTCGGCTTGAAGGGAGGAGTGGCGATGCGGACAGTCAAAGTGATGATGTCGCCCTCGTCAGGATAGTTCGCCATAGAGTAGGCGCGGATGGTTTCCTCGGTGTTTTTTTGTTTGAGACCAAAGAGACCAAACTTCTGCCATGCGGGGATGTAGAGGTCGCCGATGAGCGACTTGTCCATATCCCTGTCGTAATCGATGTCGTACTTCGGGATGCGAATCTGAGCGTAAGAACCCGGCTCGAAGTGCATGTGCTCGCCCGGAGGCAACTGCACCTTGAACTCCTTGATGAAGGTTGCAACGTTCTTGTTGCTGATGACCTCACATTCCCATTCCTTGACGCCGAGGATAGATTCGTCCATCTTCATCTCCATGTCGCCCTTTACCTTAGCCTGACAACCGAGCCTCCAATGATCCTTAATCTGTTTCCTCGAAAAATGCGGAACCTCCGACGGGAGAATGTCGCCGCCGCCGCTGATGATTTGGCATTTGCACTGACCGCACGAACCCTTGCCGCCACATGCGGAGGGAAGGTGGATTTTTTCGTTGGCGAGAGTCTGCAACACCGAGTTGCCCTGCTCTACGTCCACAACCTTGTCGCCGTTGATGGTAATCTTCACCTTGCCGCTCGGAAGAAGTTTTGCCTTTGCAAAAAGCAACAGCGCAACAAGCACCAAAACGACTACGAAGAACACACCCACGGCGGGTAACAATGTTGCTATCATACCGTCTAACAAAATCATTTTTGTCGATATTTTAATAAGTTTAACTTCCGTTGATTAAAGTTTGATGCCCATGAACGACATGAACGCCATTGCCATCAAGCCGCAGACTATGAACGCGATGCCTACGCCTTTGAGCGGTGCGGGTACATTGGAGTAAGAAATCTTCTCCCTGATAGCCGCCATCAGCACGATTGCGATAAACCAGCCGATGCCCGCGCCAAGCGCATATACGAGAGCCAATCCGAGGCCGCCAGCCATAGAGCCAGCCTGTACGTCAAACGCCTTCTGCTGCATGAACAAGGACGCACCCATGATGGCGCAGTTGACGGCAATCAAAGGCAAGAAAATACCCAACTGTCCGTACAACGCGGGGGCGAACTTCTCCACAACCATCTCCACCAACTGTACGATGGCGGCGATTACGGCGATGAACATGATGAACGAGAGGAAACTCAGGTCAACGCCCTCAACGAGCGCATTGGCTTTGAGAATGCAGTTTTCGAGGAGGTAGTTGACGGGTACTGTTACCAGCAACACGAAAACAACTGCCAAACCTAATCCGACAGAAGTCTTGACGGTCTTGGAGACAGCAAGATAAGAGCACATTCCGAGGAACGACGCAAATATCATGTTGTCGATGAAAATCGATTTTATAAATAGATTCAATGCTTCCATTTTCTGATGTCTAAATTAAGGTTCAACAATTATTTTTCTTGCAATTCCTTCATCTTGGACCTCTGAATCCATATTACGACACCTATCAATATAAGCGCCATCGGAGGATTGAGCATGAATCCGCAGTTTTCGTAGCCGATGTTGTAGAAGCCTTCGGGTATTACCTGGAAGCCCATCAACTGACCTGTGCCAAACAACTCGCGCACGAATGCAACGATTACGAGAATAAGGCCGTAGCCCAAGCCGTTGCCGATGCCGTCGAGGAGTGCGGGAAGGGGCTTGTTGCCGAGTGCGAATGCCTCCAAGCGACCCATCACGATACAGTTGGTGATAATCAAGCCAATATATACCGAGAGAGCCTTGTCGAGTTCGTACATGAACGCCTTCAACACTTGGTCAACCAAGATAACGAGGAACGAAACCACCATCAACTGCACGATGATACGGATGCGGGAAGGGATGGTGTTGCGGATGAGAGAGATGATGAGGTTTGCTAACGCCGTAACAACGGTAACGGAAATCGCCATGACAATGGCCGGTTCCAACTTGACCGTAACGGCAAGAGCCGAACAGATACCCAACACCTGCACGGTAATCGGGTTGTTGAGGTTCAGCGGATTCTTGATGAGTTCTGAATTTTTTGTCTGTGCCATGATGATTAATCGTTAGCGTTATTGTTATTGACGGCGGCTACGGGAGCGGCTGCGGCAGTCTTGCCGAGCGATTGCTTGAAGCCTTCGTATTTTTTGAGACAATCGTTTACCATGGCCTCCACGCCGTTGGAAGTCATTGTAGAACCGGTGATGGCGTCAATGCCGTGCTTGGGATCCTTGCTTGCGTCGCCCTTGTAGATCTTGACGCCAACAAAATTGCCGCCCTCCGACATCACCTTGCCGTTGAACTGATTGGACCAGTTGGGGTTGGTCATTTCTGCGCCGAGGCCAGGGGTCTCGCCAGCGTGGTCAAATACAACGCCGTCGATGGTATTGAAATCGTTTTTCAACGAAACAAAACCCCAAATCCTGTCCCAAAGACCTGCACCGTCGATAGGCACAATGTACTTCTGCTCGCCATTGTTGTTGAAAACGAGCACAGGATACTTGTCGGCATTCTCAAACTTGCCCGACTTGGAAGCGAGCGCGGACGCAGCCTTAAAAGCGTCGTCCAAGTTGCCAGACTTTGCGCCATTGGCATCTACCAAAAAGCCGTCGGTAACATATTTCTTGAAGTCTGCGCTTACGTCCTCGCCTGCCTGAATACCGGCAGATTTGAGGATGCTTGCGCGGTTGGCGTTTTCCTCGTTGGCTATCTGACGGGATTTCAAGCCCTGCGATACCAACGTCAATGCGGCAGCCACAATAACAACCATTATTGCAGAATAGACCACCGTGTAACCGTTACTTTGTGTATTCATCTTTATTCTTCGTTTAATGGTTATTAATTAGTTAACTGCTGCCTTAGCGCGGTTGAGCCTGCGCTTAACATTCTGACGTACAACAATATGGTCGATAAGCGGAGCGCAAACGTTCATCAAGAGGATTGCCAACATAACGCCTTCGGGGAAAGCGGGGTTGACAACGCGAACCAAGATTGCTACAACGCCAATCAAGAAACCATAAATCCATTTGCCAGCCTCGGTCTGAGCGGCTGTTGCGGGGTCGGTTGCCATAAAGACAATACCGAAAGCAAAACCGCCAAGCAACAAGTGCGACCAGAAAGGAACTTGCGCGTAAGTAGAATCGCCGAAGTAGTTGAGCAAGCCGCCCATAAAGAGCACGCCCAAAACGCCCGACACCATAATCTTCCAACTTGCAACGCCAGTCCAGATGAGGATTACTGCGCCAATCAAAATGCAGAGCGTAGAGGTCTCGCCGATAGAACCGGGCATATATCCGAGGAACATATCGAGGATTGAGAGCGGCTCACCCTTGCCAACTGTAAGAGCGTCGAAGGCAGTGCCGTGAGCGAGTTCGCCGAGGGGAGTTGCGCCGGAGAAACCGTCAGCCACCTTGTCGGCGTCGCCAAGACCAGCCACCCAAACCTTGTCGCCGGACATCTTGCCGGGATAAGCGAAGAAGAGGAATGCGCGAGCCAAGAGCGCGGGGTTGACGATGTTCATACCCGTGCCGCCAAACACTTCCTTGCCAATCAATACGGCAAACATAGTAGCGATGGCCACCATCCAGAGCGGACAGTCAACGGGAACAATCATCGGAATCAAGAGACCAGTAGCGAGGAAACCCTCGTTGACCTGCTCCTTGCGGATTTGAGCAAACATAAATTCGAGGAAC
>JAGCRY010000053.1 GCA_017964465.1 Bacteroidales bacterium
AATCATGCCCCACCACGGCAATTTGAGGAATCCAGTTACAACCGACACGATTGCAGCACCGATTAAGCCCAAAGCCATGCCGATTGCCGCAAATATGCCGCAATACTTGGCGATGTCGAAGGGTTGTTTTTGAGGCGGTGCGGCGGGTGCGCCCTCGGCAGGTTTCTCAGTGAGTTTCGTGCCGGTTTCTGAAATTTTTGCCGTTGCATTGTCTGTCATTGCCTTGTCCTTGTCGGCGGCAAACTTTGAAACCTGGTCTTCGATGAATTTTGCAAACTTCTTGTATGGAGACCAGAAAGCCTGACGTATCGAAATCGGATTATCAATGACTTTTGTCACCGTAGCCTCGTAATCGTTGCCAGCGCGGTCATAGAACACGCCATTCTTGCCGACAGTGATATTGTCAACGTCGCCATCTGTAACGACTGCCGCAATCTGCAATTTCTTTCCAAGTTTCTTGCTTTCACAGTCGCAATATGCAATGAACATCGCACTTTGAGCGGCTGAAGCGGTATGCTTGCCCATATCGGCAACCTTGATGCAGAGATCGCAGCTACGCTGGTCGATGAAAAGCGTTCCAGCCTGGAAAATCGCTTTTTCACCTGTCTGGGACTGATAATAGAAATCTGTGAAAGTCACAAAGTTACGCAAGAATGAGAACAAGTCGCGGTAATAGTGGACAAGTTTGTTAACCTCATCAATGCTCTCTGCGTTGTCCTTCTCGGCGAGATCCTTCTCCACAAGGGCGAGGAGTTCGTCTTTTGAATTGTTGCCAATCACTTCCGTAAGTAGCGCAAAATCAGCACCTTCAACCTTCACGCCCTTCTTGTCGCCGAGCCACTTGTCATACGCGCCAAATTTTGCTCCGATAGTGTTCCATTCGGCTTCATTGATGGAAGATTTGCCAGCAAAATCAACATCCAAAATCAAGGATTTCAGGGCGTTGAACTTGCCTTCCCATGCAGGGTTGATAGGTTCGTTGAGCGGGAGTTCGGCTTTCACATTGATTTTTGTAAGCGGATACGCCTCAATTTCTGCAATCGCCTCCGTGAGGTTCTTCTCCGAAATCTTTGCAAGGCTGTCCTTTGAAATTTCGAGGGCTGAAGTTGCGTCGGCATCCATCGCGGCAAGTTTGCAGCGGATGAAATAGTCTGCAACTTTGTCCTTTATAGCGTAATAGGCATCACGGGCAGCGGCAGTCTTGTCGCCGTATGGAATCAGGTTTGAGTCGTTGAGAGAGAGATTTTTCCATGCAGTAAAGTCGGCAGCCTCGGCATAGAACTCCTCAATGAGTTCCTTCGTCACGCCGTCCGCGCCACTGCGGTCTGTCGCCTTTCCGACATTAGCAATGATGGCAGCAATGAGCTTTTTAAGTTCCTCATTATCAGTCGAAGCCTCGGTGATTATGCCGTCGCCGTTGAATTTCGTGTCGGCGAAAATCTTCACACTGTCCGACGTCTCGCCGATTGTGATTTCGTTCTTGTCGGAGAGTTTGAGGTTTGAGAGAATCTGGCGAGCCGAATTGAGGATTTTTTTGCCTTCATCGGTATCTTCACGGATGTCCGAAAGCGGCATCGAAGCCGATTTTGAAGTAAGCGGCTGAAGGGATTTGAGAACTTTCTTGAGCCATTCGATAGCGGCAGAAACCTCGTTGACCTTGATATGACCGTCGCCGTCGGTGTCAAGCATCTTCATGGTCTCCGGGTCGATTTCCAGACCTGTAGTCGGGCAACTCAACACCGTCCATTGCTTCTGGTCGAGCTCCGGCAAATGAGCGATGTCGTCGCCGGTCTCAATGCTGACGCGGGTTACACCACCTATCTTGGTGTACTTCCACGGATAAGATGATTTAGTGTTTTCCATTTTTAATGTTTATGTTTGATGATTATATGTTGCAAATGTACGAAAGTTTTTTCAAAAAAAACTCACAAAAATTATGGTTTTTTCCAAAAAAAATTACCATTTTTGTAAAATTTTTGGCGACAATGACTAAAAAACTGATAATATTGACCTTGACGGTGATAGCCGTCCTTCTGCCACTGTACACGCCCGCCCAAACAAACAAACCGGCGGGTCGAACCGGGGCGGAAATCCTCGCAATACGCAACCTCGACCAAAGGTTTCGCGCCCTCGATGAATTCCTACAAACCCAAACTAACCCCGACACACTCAACAAATACACCGAAGACCAGTGCAGGATAGCCAAGCGTCTAAACAACGGACAATTCCTCGTCCGCGCTTTCATGAACCGAGGGTATGCGCACCAAAAGCTCTACAACTACACCGAAGCCGTCAGCGCATACGAACAGGCACTTGAATACGCCATGAAGGAAAGTGATAGGCGAAGCATCGCAAACTGCTACAACGAGATGGCGATAAACCTCTCACGCACAAGCGACTACAACCGCGCATCCGAGTGTTTCAACAACGCGCTGCACGTGTATGTGGAACTAAACGACACTGCAAAAATCACAGACGTATATCGCAACATGGGGCGGCAGTGCCTCAACTACCACCTTTACAAGACCGCCAAATCATATTTTGACAACGCTTTCAGGCTCGATTCCTTATCGAAAAACCAAGCCGCGCTCGCCCTCGACTTCTACCAGGCTGGTAAATCCGACTACTACCAATTCCTCGACCTTGACTCCATCAATCTCCTTTATTCGGGCATCAGGAACATGCAGACCGCGATAAACATCAACAAAAATAAAGAAGACAAGAGAACATTACAGGGATGCTATGAACAAATGATGCTCATGTATGTCAGCGCATTCACAACCGGGGAGCCTCAACTCCAAAAAATCTCACGCGACTCCTCCCGCCATTACTACAACCTGACAAACGCTATCCGCATGGAACTCAGCCCGTCGAGTGAACACACCGTCCTCGAAATTACAAACGCGAACTTCCTGACCATGGACGGCAAACTTAACGAGGCGATGCGCATACTATACGCCCTCGAAACAAAATTCAAGGAACAGCCCAAACAATATGCGAGATACCGCGCATTCCTCTACCGCTCCATGATATGGACACTCTGTGAATCTGGCAACTACAAAGACGCCGTGAAATATTCAGAACTTTTCAAAGCGGAAGAAGAACGCACCTACAACCGCGAGTTTGCTGTGAAAGCCATTAAAGCATCCGCCGACGCCGAATATAGCGAAATCATCCGCAAACAGGAAAACATGGAACGGCAGGAAGAAGCCAAACAAAACGAACAAATCCAACGCCAACAGATGCTCACGGCGTTTTTCATCCTTAGCATCGTCCTCGCCACAATTCTCGTCATCATCATCTGGAAAAGCCTCAAGCGCAAACGCCGCAATAATGAAATTCTCGCCGAACAAAAGGCGGAAATCATGCAGAAAAACGACGAGTTACAAGCCCAAAACCAAAAAATCGAGTCACAAAGGGACGAAATCATGGCACAGCGCGACGAAATCGAGGCTCAGAAAACCCAACTTTCAGAGGCTAACTCGCGCATCACGGCGTCCATCCGCTATGCACAACGCATACAGGCGGCGTCTGTGCCGTCGGACGACATGATGAAAAAAATATTCGGCGAGTGCCTTGTATATTGGAAACCGCTCAACATCGTCTCCGGCGACTTCTACTGGGCTACACAAGCGGGACGATACAAACTCCTCACTGCCGCCGACTGCACAGGACACGGCGTGCCGGGAGCGTTCATGAGCATGCTCGGCGTCTCGACACTCAACGACATCGCCGCTCAAAAGGACATTGAAGGCACGGACATCACAGCCGCATCCATTCTGGAAGAACTACGCAGCAAAATCATCGCCGCGCTCAGGCAGTCGGGACCACAGCGCGAGACACAGGACGGAATCGACATGGCGTTCTGCATAATCGACACCCAACAGATGCAAATCCAATATGCCGGCGCAAACCGCCCGCTATGGCTTGTCCGCGACGGAAAACTCATTGAATACAAACCCGACAAAATGCCTGTCGGTTGCCACCCAAAACAGGACGTGCCATTCAGCAACAACAACACCCCAATCCAAAAGGGCGACATTATATATATGGCGTCCGACGGCATCGCCGACCAGTTTGGAGGAAGCGGAAACAAATCAAAATACGGCGCTCAAAACCTCAGACAACTCCTCGAGACCATCGCCACAAAGCCATTCGACGAGCAGTATGCCATCATCGACCAGACCATGAACGAATGGCGACGTCATCCAGACGGCACTTTAGAGGCGCAGATAGACGACCAGATATTGGTGGGGGTGAGGATATGAAACACACAGTTTTTCCTAAATATTGTTAATACCTTACTAAATATTGTTAGGGCATAAATTATTGTATTACAAATTGCGTTAAATTTGCATACAATAAAATCGGAAAACAAATAAAAAATAGAAAAAATGAAAAAGATAATGCTTTTGTTGCTTGTGTCCGCCATCCTGACAGGAATTGCATCGGCGCAAGGTTACGAAATCAAAGTGAAAATTAACCACATTCCAAACGACACGGTGATACTCGGACACCACTTTAATGAGCGTCTGATACCCGACGACACCGTCGTGCTCGACAACAAATGCGAGGGCGTATTCCGTGGAAAGGAAAAACTGCCCGTGGGAATGTACTTCATATTCCTGCCGAGCCGAAACTACTTCGACATCCTCATCGACGGCAGCCAGAATTTCTCGATTGAAAACGACACGACGGACTTCCTGAAAAACATGAAAATCACAGGAAGCATCGAGAACCAGCGTTTCCATGACTACCAGGAAATGCTCGGCAACGCCACAAAGGAACACCGCGCACTGACCGAACAACTCGAAGCCGCCAAGGGCAATGAAGCCAAGGAGAACGAAATAAAGGAAAAGATGAAAGCCATCGGACAGCGCGTCGAACAGGAATACATAAACCAGAAGACGCAATATCCCGACCAGTTCTTCTCAAAATTCCTGACCGCAACACGCGACATAGAAGTGCCGGAGACCATCACAGACCAGACCGACAGATTCTATTATTATAAGGCGCACTATTTCGACAACTTCCCGCTCGAATACGCCCCGCTCCTGCGCACAACTATCTACCAGCCGAAGATTGAAAAATACATCACGAACCTCTGTATGCAGATGCCCGACTCGCTGATTAAAGAATGTAAAATGTTAGTCGGCAAGGCGCGTGGAAACGATGAACTCTTCCGCTTCATGCTCGTGTTCCTGTTTAACAAATACGCAAAGGACGAAAACATGTACGCTGAAAATGTTTATGTTGAACTCGCCGAAATCTACTGCAAGGAAGCAAAATGGGACACAGACTCCTTCAAGACCGAACTCAAGAAAAAAATCACCAAAAAAGAGAACTGCCTTGTAGGACACCTCTCAAAAGACCTCTTGATGCGCCAGTTGCCAAACGACACAGTAAGGATAGAGGCATTGCGTCCGTTCATCGACAAGATGAAGGACGAAGGAGTGCCAATCGAAAAGGCAAAACCTGACTTTGAGGCACGCAGGAACGACGTTGTGAGAATCCTCAACGACCTCATCAACCATTTCGGACGTACCGACATGTCCGTCCACAGCGTTCCCGCAAAATACAAAATGGTCGTGTTCTGGGAGCCTGACTGCAGCCACTGCAAGGAGGAAATGCCAAAACTTTTCTCGTTTTATAAAGACACCCTCAACACAATTGGATGCAAGGTGTTCGCGGTATATATGAACAGGAGCGTTGACAATTTCAGCGACCTCCATAGGCACATGAACAAATGGTTCGACTTCGTGGAGGAGAAAAAATTCTTCGCCTCTGGATGGTACAACCTCTTCAACCCATTCGACCAATACCGCGACAATTATGATGTAAACAGCACACCGACTTTCTATCTCCTCGACGACAAAAACGAAATCATCGCCAAGAGAATTTCGTTCCATCAGATGTATGAGCTGATGAAATACCTCGAAGAGTTGAAAGAAAAAGACAAAGGGAAATAGTTGACAAACAAAAATTTTCGCTTATAGAATTTTACCATGAAAAAATTTTTGTTGATAATAACGCTTTTGCTGCCTTTCACGGCCATCTCGCAGGATTTCAAGTTGACAATGAAATTCTCACACTACAAACCGCAGAAGGTGCGCCTGACGCATTTCTTCGAGGACAAACAATACTTGGACATCGACTCGGCGAACCAGGACGGCAACACGGTATGGTTTGAGGGGCAGGGCGAACTATACCCTGGCATCTACTCCATCATACTCAACGACAGCGGAACCTCGTTTGAAATACTTGTTGACCACGACAACCAGTTCATGACCTTCAAATGTGATGCAAACGACGTACAGAAGACTATGAAGGTTACAGGCTCGGAAATCAACTCGCGTTTCTTCGACTTCCAGCGCACCATGACAGACTTCAACCGCCGCCGTGCAGAACTCGACACGCTCCGTAAAAACTCTCTCGACACAACCGGCGGACGCAAACCCGATTCCGCAAAGGCGAAAGACTACCAGGCGCAGATCGACCGCATAAAAGAATACATGGACGACGTAACCGAAAAGACCATACAAGCAAACAAGGGCAACTTCCTCGGCGACATGCTCGACTGCATGAACGCCACCGAACTGCCATTGGAAAAAATGTATGACCATGTGAACTTTGCGCAAAACGGACTGATAAGGACGCCATTTTTCGTAAAAGTACTATTCAAGCACATCGCCCGCGCCGTAGAAGACAACTCATACGAAATAATAAGGAAAAATGACGAGCTAATCGAAAAGACAAAGGTTAACCTCGACATGTACCACTACGTGAGCGGCTATCTGCTCAACTTCTACCGCACATTCTTCAAAGGCGGCATAAATGAAGTGTTTGTGCATCTTGCGGACAAATACTTCCTCAGCGCACCCGAAGACGAAATCTCGCCCGAAAGCCGACAGATGATTAAAGAGCAGCGCGACATCTTCGCCTCCTCCATGGTTGGCAGCAAGGCTCATCCAATCCGTATGCGCCGCACCATTGAAGGCGATTCCATCGACGTTCTCGACTCTCATAACGGCACAATATTCCTACTGTTTTGGAGCAACGGCTGCGGACACTGCGACGCCGCAGAAAAGTCCCTCATGGAAGTGTATGACGGACTCCTGAAAAACAACGTCAAAGTTATCTCCGTCAACAATGACAAACACAGCTATGAAACACTCCGCGCCAACGCCGTCAAAAAAGAATTTCCATGGACGGACGTATGCGACACCGAGGACGGCAACACACGCTACCGTGAATACTATTACGTAGTCTCCACGCCCATCATGTACATCATCGACACGAACAAACGCATCGTCCAAAAATGCGTCGGCGAAGACCAAATCGACGAAATAGCACGACGAATGAGCGAGTGAAAATGCATATAATTCACAATTCAAAAATCAATAAATCAACAAATGAAAAACGCATACATACTCCTTGCCGATGGCTTTGAACTCATCGAAGCAATGGCGCCCTACGACGTATTCTGCCGTGGCGGAATAAACGTCAAGTCCGTATCAATCACGTGCAGCAAAACCGTCTCTGCATCAAACAAGGTTCATGTAACCGCTGACCTTCTCTGGGACGATGCTGACTTCTCAAACGCCGACCTCATCTACCTGCCCGGCGGCTACCCTGGCTATGAACACCTCGGCAACGACCCCAAAGTTGGTGCTTTGGCGAAAAAACAGTATGAATCCGGCAAACTTCTCGCCGCAATCTGTGGTGCGCCTACTGTCTTGCTCAAAAACTCCATCGCATTCGGCAAGACCGTAACATCCCACTCCTGCTGCGCAGACGAAATGTCAGCGAAATACAAATACACTGGCAAGCCCTACGAACACGACGGCAACCTATGGACAGCCATCGGCGCAGGTCACTCTCAGGATTTTGCAATCGCCCTCGCACAAGAACTCGCAGGAGACCAGGCAGTTGCAAAAATCAAGAAAGGCATGGAATTGAAATTCTAAACATTTTTTCATTTTGTTGTTGTAGAGACGCGGTTAATCGCGTCTCTACATTTTATAATATCCTCCCAAATCAATTGAAACACAAATTACTATTATTCATCCTGACATTTCTCGTCTCCTGCGCCACAAAGATGCCGGAAGTGGTTTATGAGCCTGTGCCATACGAAATTGGCGTTCCGATGTTCCCAGATTCGCTCAATATCCCGCCCGACAACCCCATGACCGTGGACGGTGTGAGGCTCGGACGATTTTTGTTTTATGATGGGCGGCTGTCAGGCGATCCCGACAGGCCGATGAGTTGTGCAACATGCCATAAGCAGGAACACGCATTTGAATGTGGGACAGAAAAATTTGAGGACGGACGACCCGCCGGAAATTCTGGCAAAAAAACTCCACACGTCATGCTGCCGCTGTTCAATTTGGCATGGAACAATTCAGGTTATTTTTGGAATGGATATGTCCAGGAAGGCAACATAGAAAGCACTGTGCCAATGGCAATTACAGCGCCTCACGAGATGGACGGCAAAATCAGGAAGGCTGTTGATTTGATAAAAAAAGAGCCGATGTACCGTGAAATGTTCTATAAGGCGTTTGGCTCCACAGAAATAAACATCGACAGAATCAGCAAAGCAATTGCGCAGTTTGTGAGGTCAATTGTGTCGTTCAACTCAAAATTTGATCAGTTCATGGATGGCAAAGTTCAATTGACAAAACAGGAGATGCGCGGTCTTATGCTGTTCACCACTGAGGGTGCGGACTGTTTCCACTGCCACGGCAGCCCCGCCTTGCCACTGTGGACTACAAATCTTTTTATGAACAACGCCAAAGACATTGATTTTGAGGGGGAAAAAGACAGATTTTCTGTGACTGGAAACCCAATGGACAAGGGCAAATATCGCGTCCCGTCACTCCGCAACATCGAATTCACAGGTCCATACATGCACGACGGAAGGTTCAAGACCTTGGACGAGGTATTGGAATTTTACAATAACGGACTCAAGAGGTCGCCCTACATTGACCCACTCTCCATCAACGCCAACCATGGCGGGTCGCATCTGTCTGAGAGCGACTTGATGGCAGTCAAGGCATTTCTGCTGACCTTGAGCGACAGCACCTTATTGAATGATGCGCGTTATGGCGACCCGTGGCAGGGGCACTAAAAGTTTATCATATTGATTTTCAAGCCGGTATCGGTAATATAATCCTGAATGGCCTCTTCGAGGTCGAGGTCTTCATTGTCATAATACCAATTGACGGTTACCTGACCGCCGTCGAGTTCGTATTTCTTGAGTATCTTGAAGATGTCGAGAAGGCTCTTTGTGGAACTCGTGTTAAAATACGTGAGTTTGCAGTTGAAAATCAACGGCAGACCTGTCTTGACATACTCTCTAATCCACGAAATCAGCGGGGCATAAAACACATTGGTCTCCTCCAAAAAGGATTCGCCAGATATGTCGCAAGTGCCATTCTGGTAGTTAAAATCTACTGTCGGGACAAAATATCCGTCATGTGAACCGGCTATGTGTATATTCTCCATAGTTATAGCGTTGTTCTTTTAATTTTATTATAGCTTTGTGTCAGAATACATCGTCTTTCACGATGCAAATATAATAGGATTTCTGAAAATATCCGAATAAAAAACGATTTTTTTTAGGAAAATTTTCATATTTCCACGCCAAGCACGCATACATCGTCTATTTGCATGAAGTCTCCCTTCCATGAATAGTAGTTGTCCACTATGCTGTTACGCTGGTCTGACATGCTGAGGCGGCTCGTATCGAGTAACAACTGACGGAAGCGCGACATCTTGAACTTGTCGTGGCGCGACGAGCTGAACTGATCGGAATAGCCGTCGGAAAACAGGAACAGGCGGTCGCCTTTCTGGAGCGTGACATCCTGGTCTTCAAAAGGCAACTCCCTCATGTGGATTCCTACGGGCGACTTCACTGCATGGAAAACTCTCAGTTCTCCGCCCCTGACCATAATCATGGGATTATAGGCGCCAGAGAAATTGCAATGGTTGCTGTCCAAATCCCACACACACAACGCCATGTCCATGCCGTCTTTCGGAGCCTCACTCTCGTCGAGTCCAGTCTGACCGAGGTACTGCTTTACCATGACGCGCATCTGTTCGAGGATTTTGGAAGCCTGCAAGACGTGCTGCTGCGCCACAATCTGATTGAGCAGCGCAATGCCGAGCATGCTCATGAACGCGCCCGGGACGCTGTGACCCGTGCAGTCGCCGACCGTGAAAACAAACTTGTTGCCGACCTTATACGCCCAATAAAAATCGCCTGAAACGATGTCCCTTGGCGCGTAGAAAATGAAATAGTCGCTCATGAGTGAACGGTGCTTCTCAAAATCACGGAGCATGGCGCGTTGGATCGTGCCGGCGTATGTCAGGCTGTCGGTGATGTCTTTGTTCTTGACAGCGATTTCCTCGAGGTTCTTGCTGATTTCTTCATTCTGACGCTGTATTTCCTCATTTTTAGAACTAATCAAATCGTTCTTTTCCATGAGCATCTGATTGGTGCGTTTTTTCTGACGGTTGTTGCGCAGTATCAAGTAGATGACACCGCCTATCAGCAGCAAAACGATGCCAAATACAATCTTTAACTTCCTATTGAACTCGCTTTCTTGTTGCAGCTTGGCGTTTTCCGACATCTTGAGCTTCAACGAATCCTCCTGCTGCCTTTGGATATTTGCAAGTTGCGCCGAATCATATTTGAGCTGCTGCCGCTGCATCTCGAGTTCATAATTTCGATTGACTACCTCCTGAATAGTGGAGTCCTTTTGGTCAATTATCTGCTCTTGCTCCTCCTTGATGTCCTGGAGTTCGGCATTTTGATTGCGGAATTTGGTGTTTTCCTCCTGAAGGTAGGCGTTGAGGTACTCGTATGCCATCTTGTAGTTCTTGTCGGAAAGCATGATGTCACATAGCGAGCGCGTCAGGGTGTGCATGAGTTCCTTGTCTCCGAGTTTTTTGGCAAGTGTCATCGCCTCGTCATAATATTTCTGCGCCTTGCGGTTGCTCTTTTGCTTTTGGTAACACTGCCCCAAACTGTAACAAATCCTTGCGCGAGGCTTGGCTATTTGGTTCTTTTTTAGAATTGAATATCCCGACTCATACGACGAAATTGCCTTCTTTGTCTCCTTGTTTTTCATGTAATAATCGCCGATTATGCCATACAGTTCGCCGACAGCAGAATTCATCTTTGACTTTGAGGCGATTTTGATTGTTGCGGTTGCCTGCTCGACACACCTTGGGTCGTTTTCCTTGAGATAGAACTCCGCCAACTTCATTCCCGACTCAATCCTCTCACGGTCGGAGTCAGAGAGCGTATAATCTACAGCAATCTGTTTGAGAGTGTCGTTGTCCTTGTCCTTGCTGCGGTCGCGCTTGTGCTGGCACAGCGCGTCCTGCGGCGCGAAAATCACGCCGAGCACACTCAAAATGATGATTATCCAACAATATGATCGTCTTCCCATCGGAATTTCAAATTATAATCCTATTATATAAAGTGAATACTTGCCGCCAAAGTATATGCAAATTTGACACCGAAATAGCATGATAAAAGTTAATTTACATTGTTTTTTTTATACATATCTAATAATCAAGATGTTGAGAAAATAAAATTGTTAAATAACCAAAAAAAACGCGGAAAAAAATTGACGTATTAATTTTTTTTATTACATTTGAAACGGAATCAAAGCCCGAGGTGTCACTGACAATTTGTCGCTCGGCACATAACGGCTTGATTTTTGCAGATGAAACTTAATAAAAAATAATACACAAAACTAAATCGTAAAAAAAACCTAAATAAAAGACACTATGGACAAAGTCTTAACGGAGTTCATCGACAAGTTGCGCTCCGCAATCAAAAAACGCACTTACGTGAAGCTGTTGCTCACCAAGAGAGTGCTCGGAAACCAAGACCTCAACAAGATTGTGGTCAGGTACGTGGAGCTCAGCGGCAAACCAAACTTGCAGTTCGTATATAAGTACGACCGCAACGACGAGGCCAAAAACTTCACAATCGAAGACGGCATCGTCCAACTCCAAAGCATCATCGGCAACAACTTCCTCGACAACATTCTCTACACGACCAAGGAAGACCTGAACCTGAGATACAACAACAAGAATGAGGGCAAGATTATCAAGACAAAGCCCACCTTCACCGAAGCCGCAGACGGCTCTCATGACGAGGCAAAAAAACGCCTCCTCAACACCAAGAAGAGCGTCTATTTCAAGTCTCTCGGCATCACCGACCAGAAGGGTGAAATCATTCCGAGCATGAATGCAAAGTACAAGCAGGTGGAGAAGTTTGTGGAAATAATCGACACACTCGCTGACAATGTGAAGGACTGCTCCCCCGTAAAAATTGCCGACATGGGCTGCGGAAAGGGCTACCTCACATTCGCAACATACGACTACCTGACCAACACACGCGAGCTCACAGTTGACATGAAAGGCGTGGAGACTCAGGAAAACCTCGTAAAGTTCTGCAACAACATCGCGCAGAAAGCGACTTTCGGAGGCCTCGAATTCGTACAGAGCAACATCAACGACTTCAAGGCTGACAAACTCGACATGCTCATCGCGCTCCATGCCTGCGACACAGCAACCGACGATGCAATCTACCTCGGAATGCAGGCAAATGCAAAACTCATCATCGTATCGCCGTGCTGCCACAAGCAGATACGCCAGCAGATGAAGATTACATCGAGCAACGTCCTCGAGCCAGCCCTCAAATACGGCATCGTGATGGAACGCATGGCGGAGCTCCTGACAGACTCGCTGCGCGTCCTCATCCTCAACAAAAACGGTTACAAGACCAAGTTGTTCGAGTTCATCGAGCCGGAGTTCACATCAAAGAACAACATCATCACAGCCGAGAAGGGCGAAATGCCGTCGGCTGAGGAACAGGGAAAGATCCAAGCTCAAATCGACGCAATCAAGAACAAGTTTGGCATAAAGTTCCACTACCTCGAGAAACTCATCGAGAACCCCACAGACCAGAGCTGGAGGGTTCTCAACGCACAATGCGCTAAAAGCGAGTAAATCAAGTAATTGAAAGTTGGAAATTGAGAGTTGAGAATTGAAAGATTCTGTCTTCGATTTTCAACTTTCTTTTTTCAAATATAAAAAACACAAAGAATCATGTTATTAGGAATCATTGGCGGCACGGAACTGATAGTTATCCTCATCGTCGCCTTGCTGATATTCGGCGGCAAAAAAATACCGGAGTTGATGCGCGGCCTCGGCAAGGGCGTAAAAGAATACAAGAACGCTCTCAACAGCATCGACGACGACGAGCCGAAAGGCAAAGAGAATGGAAACAACTCCCCCACCCCGCCCGACAACACCGACAACACTCAGAAATAAATCCCCATGGACAACGCGACAGGCACATTCTGGGACCACTTGGACGTGCTCAGATGGGTATTGATACGCTCCATCATAGCCGTGATAGCAGCGGCGGCGGCAATGTTCATGATGAAAGAATTTCTGTTTGAAACCGTGATATTCGGCCCGACGCGGGACAACTTCCCGACATTCAGGCTTTTTGGAATGGTAACAGGATGGTTTTCAGACGATTCAGCCGCAATCACGGTATCCCCAATCAAAATCATCAACACAAAACTCTCGGCACAATTACTGACGCACCTCAGCGCATCATTTTGGGCTGGAGTGATAATCTGTGTGCCATACATTACAGCGGAAATATGGCGTTTTGTCAGCCCTGCTTTGTACAGCAACGAGCGCAAAGGAATTATCAAAGCATTGATATTTAGCGGATTATTGTTTTATATTGGTGTAATGATTGCTTATTACCTGATATTGCCATTGTCCGTCAATTTCCTCGGTAACTACCAAGTCGCAGACGACATCGAAAACCTCATCGCCCTCGATTCTTATATTGACACTCTCATTACACTTTGCATCTCAACCGGCATATCATTTGAACTGCCTGTAGTTACATTTTTCTTAGTGAAAACCGGCATCCTGTCTCACAAATTCATGAAAGCGCATCGCAAACACGCTTTTCTCTTAGTTCTCATCATCGCCGCAATGATTACGCCAAGCACCGACATTTTCACAATGTTCGTAACCGCACTTCCACTGCAATTGGTATATGAACTGAGCGTGATTGTGGCAAAGAAGGCGGAAAAAGTTGAGAGTTTAGAATTGAAAGTTGAGAGTTGAAAGTTTAAAGTATAGAGTTTTTCATTAATCCTCCACAAACGCCCTCAAATCTTTCGCCAAACCAAACACAACTATCCTGTCGCCGTCTTGCAAAAGCGTGTCGGCGCGGGGGTCCATAATCTTGCGCTCGCGGATTATCTTGCCGCGCCAATTGGTGCGCTCCTCCATACGTAGGATGCTGAGGATGTTGAGATGATATTTGCTGCGGAAGTCGGTGTCCTTGATTATCACGCCAAAATACCGTCGCGGCAAATCCACTTCCGCCACTTTGTGTTGGTCAAAAAGGCTAAACACTTCCTGTGCGCCCGTCAGCGAAAGGCGGTCGGTCAAACGTTCTGCCGATTCCTCTTCGGGGTGCACGATTTCAATCTTGTCGTCAATCGCCTCCAAAACTCGCTGATGCGTGTCGTTGATACAACGGCAGATAAGGCGTTTGGTCTCGTCCATTTGGTGGAAAGTTGCGGTAACGAGTATCGACTGTCCAATGTCCTCGCCGATTGCCACAATGATGCTGTCCGCCTCGTCCCACACGGGCAGACCCGCCTTGATGGCGTTGACATCCGTGCAGTCCAAAACCACCGACGACGTGATTTGGTCTTTGAGCGCGTCCACCCTCTTGTAAGAAGTGTCCGCACCATAAACCTCGTTACCGGCATTCGTAAGCCGTATCGCCAACGACGACCCAAAATTTCCAAGTCCTACTATGATGTATTTTTTCATAATTGTCGCAACGTCATTTGATATTGATTGCAAAACTAATGATTTTTTTGAGGACAAACAAATCCTACAAAAAAATTTTGACATAACAGATTGCTTTTATATCTTTGTTGCAAAATATCGACATTATGAGGATAATCACCAAAACAACAATTAAGCAATATATTGAGCGTAATCCCCAATCCAAAACCGCGCTATCGGAATGGATTGAGAAAACAGAGGAGGCAGAATGGCATAGTTTGGCAGACATAAAACAAACTTTCAATTCTGTGGATTATGTTGGAAACCAACATTATGTGTTCAACATAAAAGGCAACGACTACCGTTTAGTAGTTGTCATACAATTTACGCCTCAATACGTATTTGTACGTTTTATAGGCACACACGCCGAATACGACAGAATTAAGGACATCAAAAACGTTTAGAATTATGACAGAAATAAAAAACGAAATAGAATTTAAAGTTGCAGTTGACCGTATTGAAGAACTTTTGCCGCAGACGTGGGGAGATGACGTTCCTGAAGATTCTCCGGCAAAGATAGAACTTGCGTTATTGTCCGGGCTTGTGGCCGATTACGAGGACAAATATGTTCATATAGAGCCGCCCACCCTCCTCGACATCATCAAACTCCGTATGTACGAAATGGGGCTCAACCGCAAGTCGCTCGCATCATTATTGGGCACAACAGACAACAGCGTGGAAAATATCATCAGCGGCAAAAAAGAGCCGTCGCTTTCCCTCGCCCGCACCATCAGCCAAAAACTAAACATCGCGCCCGAAGTGGTGTTAGGAGTATAATTTTCAATCAATTGCCTACCCCACATACACGCTCTCCTTGGGGTACATATAGTTGAGCGACTTGACGGGGGTGAAGAATGCCTTCACCAATGTCAGTGCGCCGACCCTGCCGAGGAACATCAGGAGCGAGAGCATAAGTTTGCTACTGTTGGAGATGTCGCCGGTAATGCCCATACTGAGGCCGCAGGTGCAGTAGGCGGAGACGGTCTCAAAAAACATTGACAATTCGTTGACATCCTTGTTGCCATCCTCGAAAATTGACATCAAGAACGTGCCTAATCCAATGAAAATCAACGAAATAATGATGACTGCAAACGCAAGGCGGATGGTGCGGTTGGCGATTTTGCGGCGGAAAATCTCCACGCGGTCTTTGCCTTGAATGATGCTCACAATGTCCAAAACAGCGATGCCAAATGTCGTGGTCTTGATGCCGCCGCCGGTGGAGATTGGCGACGCACCTATCCACATCTGACAGATAATCAATATTATCGTAGAAATCCTCATTGTCTCGATGCCAATGTCGTTGAAACCCGCAGACCTTGGCATCACGGCGTAATAAAACGAATCCACCAACTTGTGCCAAAATCCGTCGTGGTGGGCGAGGGTGTTGTTGCGCTCCAAAATAAAAAACATCACCGTGCAAAGCACAAAGATGATTGTGGAAACAAGCGCGGCGAGTTTTGTATTGACGTTGATGAGCCTCGGCTGATGGATGAACTTCTTGTGATCCCACAGGACGCGCTTGATGTTTACCAAACGGTTGTAAATGAAGTTTTGGAGGTTGATAAGTATCGGGAAACCTACGCCGCCAAGGATTGCCAAAGTGGAGATTATAATTTTTAAAGTGTAATTATGGAAAATTGCCGAATCAGTCATACTGCCGGGAATTGTAGTAAAGCCTGCATTACAAAATGCCGAGATTGCATTGAAAATCGAAAAATAAATCCTATCATTGGTTGTGGGGAACGTATCACAATAATCAACGCAGAAAAATATCGCGATCGCGCCACCAATTTCGATTGTAAATGTGTAGATTACGATTGTGAGAATCATTTTCAAAGCCGACACCATACCCTCCGAACCTACCATATTGCCAAGCATTGCGTCTGCCTTGAAGGAACTCGTATCCTTGAAAAAATACGCAATGAAACACGTAAAAGTCATCACGCCCAATCCGCCTATCTGCAAGAGCACCAACAAGATACCTTGACCGAATGGCGTCAAAATTTCACCCGCGTCAATACATTGGAGGCCGGTGATGCTCGTTGCGCTCGTTGCCATAAAAAGGCAATCGACAAAAGAGATTTTTTGGGTGGAGGCGTTTGGGAGTTTCAACAAGCCCGCGCCAACAAAAATTATCACAAAAAAACTCAACGCAAACAATGCCTCGGGACGGATTTTGGAAATCAGGATGCCAAAAGTGTTTTTGGAAATCTCAATGAAAAATATCGCCAAAATGATGAGATACACCAATTCGGGACTCGTCAGGAAACGATACAAAATGCCGTGAGAACCAACAACGGCATCTAACCCAAAATTTACGTTGAATAGATATACAATTAACAGTACAAAAAGTACAATCCTTATTACAAACATATAAATCTTCTGTCCACGACCACGGTTTTTGAGGATGCCAGGCATTTTGGTGGAAAAGAAGATGAAATAAAACACCAAATAAGCGTAATAGACGCTGTGCAGGGCGGATGTGTCGGTGGTATCGGTCAGGAATCCAATTTCATAAACAGCCACAAAAAATATCAAAATCGTGGTATAGAACAACGTCTTGTCGATGATTGTCCTAAGCCGCGAACTTTGGTACTTCGTGAGTCCGTCCTTAAAAAGTTTCTTGTATATGTCTTTCAGAAAATCAAGCACTTTGCTTCAAAAAAAGTTATTTGATGCCGGGTGAACTTTGGTATTGTTTGCGGGTGCGGTCGTTGCGCCAAGTGCGGTACGCCGCGTCAAATTTCGGTTGGAAATTTTCGGTGGGCGCGGGCGCAGGGTTCATATTGATAAGGCTTTCGGGGCTTATCAAATAATACGTCGGATAAGCGCGGACGTTGTATTTGCGCAACATTTCCTTGTTGCCATTGTACCAATAGACGGGGAGTTCGAGGTCGGGGTCAGATTCCACAAAATCCTTGTACTCGTCGCGGCTACTCGACACAAATACAATCACAATATCCAAAATGCCCGGCGGAAAATCTTGCCGTATGCCTTTGATGAGTTCCAAGTCGCTGAGCGCAGTGTAACTATCAGGATTGAAAAACATTACGTATGCAAATTTACCTGCAAAATCGTACAAACTTTTCTTTTCGCCGTTGCTGTCGGAGAGGTCGAGTTGCGGTGCAGCGTGTCCCGTGAGCAATGTTGAAAATTCCGTTGAGAGCGTCGATGCCATCGCCCTGAAATCTTTGTTGGGGCAATATGACGCCACGGAATCGGCAAGGGCAATGAGTGTTTCCTTGGGGATTGTATCGGTGTAATAAGCATCCTTCATACCCTTGATAATCATATAGTCAGCCAAATCTGCGGATGCGATTTTTGACTCGGCGGCTATCGAGCGTTTTAGAGAATGGTAACTCTTGTCGTCGATAGCCTGACGCTTGTCGTCGTGGGAGGCAAAATGATGCTTGAAATTTGCAAACATATTCGGGAACATTTCGTCAAAAAGTTCGCAGTAAGCCGGATTGCGGTAGAGGACGTCCTTGCCCGTAAAATATTCCTTGACAATGATGTCCCTATTGCGGTGGTAGGCTATGTGGTCGAGCATCGCAAAACGATACTTCATATAATTGTCAAAATATGGATTATCTTTGGGATAACGCGCTGATATAATGCTTTCTACGCTATCGACAATGGCTTTTGTAACGCTGAATTTTGCACTGATAATGCGATTGAGGGCGTTGCGATAATTTTGGTCAAAAGCCTGTATCAAAGTATTGAGGTCGTCCTTGGGCGCGTCGATGAGTTTGGGGTAAAATTCGTATTTCCTAAAAAACGGATTCAACTCGTCCTGAGGCTCAATTTTTTGTTTTTCGGGCAACACAATGCGCTGTCTGCCATTGGGTTGCAGATAAAGCATACATTTGAACACGGAGAGGTCGATGTACGCCTGAGTGATGTTTTTGATGGGCGCATTGAAGGTAAAATTGCCTTCCTTATCGACTACGGCGGTGGCAATCGGCGTTTCGTGGCGCGTGATGTAGTCGTCGATGGCATACATCGTGAGGGTGTCGCCGGCGTAGGTCTTGGCGTTGCCAATTACAACATCCGTCTGCGATTGCGCCGTCAGCCACACCGCCGACAACATTATGATTGTCAATAAAATACGTTTCATTTTCGTTATATTATTTCGCTATAATTATAATTTTTTGGGTCGCTTCGCGAGAAATTATACAAAATTTATTTCAAAATTTTACAAAATTGTTTTTTAGAAAATTAACAAAGCATTAAAAGTTGTCAATTTTGAAAAATTTTTTTTGTAATTTTGAAAAATTTCTGTCCGTCAGGACACTCCAAAAAAGTCCGTAGGACACTCCTAAACCCTTTTTCTCAATACAACCCCCGGCTTGGAAACGTCCACGGTTTCGGTGTAGCCGAGTTTTTGGGTGAGTTTTACGGCGTCGTCCACGGTGATGGCAACTTCTGCGGTCTTCAATACGAACTTGGTGACGCCCACCTGAATCGTGTCGCCGTCGTGGAGAAAAACGTATTTGTCGCCGAGCCTCGTGGTGTCGCCGTTGATGTAAGTGCCATTCATAGAGGGTTTTCCCTGCACCTCAGCATTGTCTGCGAGGAGGTATTCGTATTGATAACGGTCGTTGACGCGCACTACAAGCACGGCGTGGTTGCGGCTCACGAACATATCGTCCGCAACCGGGATGTCGGGATTATTGGCGGTGGCTATGCGGCCTATGCGGTTTTTGCCGACGTGAAGTTCGTAACTTGCTGTCTCCCTGCCTTCTGTATGCAGGATAAGCCATCCGGCGATTTTGTTTTCCATAGTTATTATGTGTTAATAATGTTAACGCTAACTGCGAAATTATAAATAAAATTGCAGTTGGCAAAAGTTTTTTGCAATTATATGAAAAATAATGTGTAATTTTACG
>JAGCRY010000054.1 GCA_017964465.1 Bacteroidales bacterium
GGCATTAGTCGGCACAAAGTACGACTTCAACCTCACCAACAAAATTCTGTTCATCGAGGAAATCAACGAGCCGCCTTACAAGATAGACCGAATGTTGACACACCTAAGAATGTGCAAAAATTTCAGCGGTCTGCGAGGCATCGTATTCGGCAAAATGAAGGGCTGCGAGGCGCAAGGCGAAAACAGTCTGACGCTCTCGCAAGTAATCAACGATTTCATCAAAGGCTTGGACATTCCGATAATCACCGATTTCAGTTTCGGACACGTAAAGTCGCGCTGCACCCTGCCGATTGGCGCAAAGGTCTCAATGAACGTAAAGAAACGGGAATTAACATTAATGGAAGACGTAGTTTTAACGTAAATTTCCGAGCCGCCTACGGCGTCTCTTGTTTTTTTAGAACGTCAATTACCGTCAATTTTTTCGTCAATTACCGTCAATTTTTCATTTATACTGTAAAAATTGACGGTAATTCTTTATTGACGGTATTAAAAATTGACGGTAATTTTTGTTTAATTGACGAAAATTGACGTTAAACCAACCGCCGCAAGGCGGTTCTGTTCACGCCACAAATTCATAGCGGGAATTTCGGCGGCAAGGCTCGAAACCGGCTTCGCGGATTGCGACCACCATTTCGTTTTGGTCGAGGGAGTAATTAGCACCCGCCGCGCTCACCACGTGCTCCTCCATCATAATGGAACCGAAGTCATTTGCGCCCGAATGTAAGCAAACTTGACCGATAGACTTGCCGACGGTGAGCCACGACGCCTGAATATTGCGTATATTATTGAGCATCAGGCGCGAAATTGCAATCATCCTTACATATTCGTCGCCCTCAATAGGTGCGAATGGACCCAATACTTTTTCCAACCGCGTGCCGTCGCTGCAAAATGGCCACGGAATGAAGGTAACAAAGCCCTGCGAATAGTCGGGTTTGCGGCTTTGAGTTTCACGGAGTGCGGCGAGATGTTCAATGCGCTCGCGGATGGTCTCCACGTGTCCAAACATCATCGTCGCCGAGGTCGGAAGATTGAGGACGTGGGCTTGGTGCATCACTTCGAGCCAATCGGCGGCGGAGCATTTGGCGGGCGAAACAATCTTGCGCACCCTATCAACAAGAATCTCCGCACCCGCGCCGGGCAAACTGTCGAGCCCCGATTCGTGAAGCCGTTTCAAAGTATCATAAAAACACAGATTGGCGGTCTTGCTGATAAACGCCACCTCCGCCGGACCCAATGCGTGGAGAATCAGTCCGGGGAAAGTCCGTTTCAACTCCGAAAACAAGTTGCAATAGAAATCCAAACCAAACTTCTTGTGCATACCGCCCTGCAAAAGCACCTGACGACCGCCCGCCGCAAAAAGTTCACCAATTTTCTGTTTGTACTCGTCCATCGTGGTAACATACGCCTCGTCGCTGTTGCTCGCCCGCGAAAAATTGCAAAACTTGCAACGTGTGGAGCAAATATTGGAGAGATTGATGTTTCGGTCGATAATCCAACCGACCTTTTTCCTGTCCTCGGGAGGGCGCAGTTTGTTTTTGATTTCGTTGGCAATATACGACAATTCAGCGAGCGGCGCATTCTTAAAGAGATACTCGCCCTCGTCTATTGTAATCGGCTGCAAGTCAAGAGCCTTGGTATAGATATTATTTATTTGCATAATAGAAATTATTTTACACGTTTTGCCTGCGCCACTGGGTCGCAGCGGCAGTCCCAAAAGCCAACAACGTTGACAACATCGCCATCAACACGATAGACTAACCTACTCAAATTGTTGATAAAGATACTGCGATAAACATCGGCGCGGTCTTCAAATAAAGGGTCTTTGGGGGCAATGTCTGGATTGCGTTTCAACAACTCCTCCGTTTCATACACTTTAAGCATAAAATTTTGACGAGCCTTTTTGCCAAAACTTCTTTTTATATAATTGGCAACATCCCTCAATGATTCTATTGCATCAGGATCCCAAATTGTTGTCATACTGCCTCCAATAATAAATCATGTTCTACTGATGCTCCCATTAATGTGGCTTCATCTTCGGCATCTTCTTTCGCGAACTCCTCTCTAAGTTGACGCATAACAACATCTCCCGGTATTCCAAGACCCGCAGCCAAATGCGCCTCTGCCCTATCAAGCATCGCATTGATTTCGTCCATCGTGTAAGGACGGAATTTTTCTTCGTGGGTTGTTTCGTCATAGTAATAACGACCAACCGCATATTGGTCAACATCCGTTATGGCAGAAACGTCTATGCCTGTGCCATCCACTATCGCCTTAATTTCGTCTGTTGTATATTTTGTTTTCATCGTATTGTCGTTTTAATAAAGTTAATTTGCAGCAAATATAACACCTTTCCTCGAAAATTGCAAGAAATTTTTGCGGGCGAGCCGCCCGCACTCCAACGCACCCCAACGCACTCAATCAATTGCCATCCACCATCACAAACGCTGCCCAGTAGAGCGGATTTGGATATTTGGCGCGGACGGTCTGTTGTGCGGCGAGGAAGGCGGCACGCTTGCTCTGTCCGGCGGTGAGGTTTTTGAAAAATTCTACCATCAGGAGTTGCGTGGGCTCGTCGGCAACTTTCCAAAGGCTCATCACGATGGTCTGTGCGCCTGCCTTCTTAAAACCGCGCTGCAAACCAAACACGCCTTCGCCAGTTACTTCGCCCAAGCCAGTCTGACACGCCGACAACACCACCAAATCCAAACCGCTGAAATTCAACCTTGAAATCTCCTTCGCCGTCAGGATGCCGTCGTCCGCGCCTTCGGGTATTTCATTTACGCGCTTTGGATTGAGGGCAGAATTTGCACCCGCAAACAACAATCCGCTGCAACTCAACGCCTTGTCCTCGTCGGTCTGTTGACTTGCCGCCGTGTAAAATTTGTAGCCCGCGTTCTCCATATCGCCTTCGCTTTCATAAAAACCGTGAGTGCCGATGTGCAGGATTTGGATGCCCGAACCAGAAAGCATTTTGAAGGATTCTTCTGTGGCGGCGGCATCGGACAATGCGTTTACGTCATAATTGACAGAACGGAGAAGATTGGCAATTGCCGCCGATTCTAATTTTGTGCCGTCGAGATAAGACATACCAGATGCACCGCCACGCATATTGTCGGCAATCTGCGGAATATCGCGGAAACTGCGCTCAATAGAATCGTTGACATCCTGCAAACTACGCCATTCGTCCGGGGTAAACTCATATTGTATGCCGCCGTATGTTGTGGCTTTGCGGTTGGGGTTGATTGTGTGATTTATTGCAAGTTCGCGGGTGGAAGATAGGCGGTAAGTATCAAATTTTTCGGCGAAGATCTTGCCGTCGTCGCCACTCAGATATTCGATGCCGATGGTATGAATCCGTCCGGCGGGCGAAAAATAGACAGACTTTGCGTCTTTCAAATATTCCGCCAATGGCTGCCAAACAAGATTGAAAAGTTTTGGCGTTGTGTAATATTCATTGGACTTGATGGCGTAGAAATCGTCCGAACTGAAAAGATTTACAAATTCAGGTGCTGCCATTCCTTTTTTCAAGACAAGAGCATAATAAACCTGTTGCTTAATTGTCGTATCAGGAACATTGACAAACTCTATCGCCAAATCATTGTCTTTTAAGTTTTTCTGCACATCGCGCCAAGAAACCGAAAGATTTTTTGTATAATCGCCCAGTTCTTTAGTAGATGCCACCAAAAGACGCTCCTCTTTTTCAATCACTTTTGCCAACGAATCGGCATCCATTTCGCGTTCTTCGGGTGATGTCTGGTAAAGGTCGTCGAGGGTGGCGCGGTCTTGTTTTAGTTTGTAATAACGATTTGCAAAAACAGTGTCGCCGCTCTGCTCGATGAGTTTTTGGATTTCGAGTTCAGCGTTCAGGAGAAGACCTTTGGCTAAAATTTGACTGTCGTAGGCAAGGGAAGTCATTGACGTATCGGGATGTTTGTAAGCATCAAACGGCAGGTCATTGCGTATCATTTTTCCAGCTATAATACCATTCCAATAATATGAACGCTCTTCTAATGTCATTGTGAAAAAATTCTTCAAAATGTATGATTTAGTTCTGTCAAAAATCTTACGGTAAAGTTTTGAAGACTCATCATAGTTGCCATCATGAAAGTAATAATCAGCAAGATTAATTAAAGACAAGAGATAATCACTATGCTGCTCACCCAAAACCTTTTTCTGGATTTCCATTGCAATATTTCCAAGCCTGATAGCCTCTTTATAATCGCCAACAAAATCATACTCAACAGCAAGATTGTTCAACGACGTAGCATAGTAAGGATCCTCCTCCCCCAAAAGATCTTTTAAGAGTTGCATTGCAATATTTCCAAGCCTAATAGACTCTACATGGTTACCAAATGTAGAATAATAATTAGCAAGATTGAGAACCGATAGAGCGTATTGTGGGTCTTCTTCGCCCAAATATTTTTCATTTAATTCCATAGCAATGGTACCAAGCCTTATTGCCTCAGCGTAATTTTCAATATTAGAATTGAATGCCGCAAGATTATTTAACGCATTGGCATAATAAGGATGTTCCTCGCCCAAAGTATTCTTTATTATTTCCGCAGCTTCTGTTCCTAACTTTATTGCTTCGTCATCCTTGCCAATACAGAAATAATAATAAGCAAGGTTGCCTATCGCCTCCGCGTATTTAGGATCATTGTCTCCCAATACTTTCTTACGTATTTCTACCGTCAGGTTTTCCATAATAATTGCTTCTGACAAATTGCCGATTTCATCATTATAACCAGCAAGCCCCTGATAGCAATCCGCCATTGCAAGCTCCGCCCGATAATAGTTCTCGTGCGTTGGTTTTAATTTCTTCTTGTCCAACGAATCAGATTTTTGGAAACATGTCAACGCCTCCTCGAATTTTCCGGCATCTAAGAGTTCCATGCCTTGCGCGTAGAGTCGGTCGGACTTCCTACTCTGCGACATAGCGAGGAGCGGAAGTAGCAGCAGAATCAGTGTAAATATTTTTTTCATAGTCGTAAATACATTATTCAGCCGCAAATATAAACAAAAACTCCCCGTTATCCCAAAAATTTTTGTTACTTTTGCCATCGGAAAACAACAATGATACGCAATGAAAAAAAACTACATATTACCCCTCGCCCTGACACTTGCACTCGCCGCATCATGCAGCGAGCCGCAGCCTGACATTCCGGAAGACAAAATCGCAGAGATTGTTTTCCAGATGCACCGCGCCGACGCAATCCTGAACACAAAAGGGCTCAGTGACAACTCGCTCAAAGACGATTCTTTGTCGTATTATAACTACGTGCTCATTAAGGAAGGCATCACGCGCAAGAAATTCAACGAGATAATTGACTGGTACTTAAACCATCCAAAACAATACAAAGACCTCTACGACAAAGTAATAAAGAAAGTTTCTCAATTTGAACAGGACGAGGCGCGGCGATATGAAGTGGAAGGCAACCGTGACTCAAACGACGTATGGAACATGCGTAGCACATGGAACCTGCCGCTCGACGGCGAGACAAACCCTGTCGCGTTCAACATCGATGTTGACAGCAGCGGCACATACACACTCGCCTGCGACGTGATATACTACGAGGACGACCTTTCCGACAACCCGCGCACAACACTCATCGCAGTATATTCAGACGGCACAACCGATGAAAACTCGGTGTATGGAGTTGTGAAGGACGGAAAGGAGAGACCGGTAAGCGTAATGCTGAAGACGAACCCAAACAAAAAGCTCAAACAACTCAAAGGCTGGGTGCTCGACCATTCAAGCGAAACAATCAAAAAACACATTGACTGCTACAACATCACACTCAAACGAACAGACGATTAATGGAAAAGACAGACGCCATAATCCTCAACACCGTTAAATACGGCGACAACAAACTGATAATCAACGCCTACACACGCGAGTGTGGGCGCATGACGCTCAGTGTTGCCATACCGAAAACGAGGAACCACACGTCTGCTCTGCCCTACTGCCAGCCGCTTTTCCAGAATGAAATCGAATACTCAACAAAAGGCAACATCAGCCGAGCCGCAAGGATAACGCCGGTGTTCACATACAAGTCGATACCGTTTGACACAGCCAAAATGTCAGTTGTCATGTTTTTGGCAGAAATACTGACAAAAACTCTGACATACTCCGAGAAGAACGATGACATGTTTTCATACCTTTCTACAAGCCTGCGCCTACTCGACGACCAGGAATACAAGGGTTTAAACTTCCACATCAAATTTCTCCTGCAACTTACTAAATACATGGGATTTACTCCTATGGGAAGTTTTTCGGAAACACTGCCATGCTTCGACCTTATGAAATCTAAATTTGTGGAAAACAGAGTTGGAGTTCCACATTTGATAACGCCGCCATACTCATTGACATTCAGTCAAATCTTGGACAAAGATTTTCTTGAATGTGAGCAGATGGAACTCAGCGGCGACACACGCAGCCACCTGCTGCAAAAAACTTTGGACTATTACCGCTACCACTTTGAAACGCTTGACAACATCAAGAGCCTCGAAGTGCTGCAAAAAATATTTCACTAACAACAAAACAAAGAAAAAATGAGCAAAATTGGTACATTGGTAATCGGACAGGGCATGGGACCTGCCAAATTCGGAATGACCGAGGAAGAAATCATCGACCTTTTCGGCAAACCCGACGAGCGCGAAATCGAGTCATACGGCGAAGACCCGGACGAAAAGACGCTCACACTCTTCTACGACAACATCATGTCAGACTTCTCATTCGACCTCGCTGAGGGCGAGGACGGCAAGGACGTCTTCAGGCTGAGCTCAATCCTCTGCACAAACCAGGAGTACAACCTCGACAACAAAATCAAGTTTGGAGACTCGGAGGAAACACTCCTCAAATACACACGCAACCTCAAAGTCGCCGACCCGGAAATCGAGGTTGACAAGGAAACAAACGAGAGAATCCTCATGTTCGACGACCTTAGCCTCTTAGCAATTTTCGACAGTGAAGGTCTCTCCGCAATCCAAATCGGATACTGGGACGAGGAAGACACGGAAGAATAAAGAAATAGTTTAATCAAAAATCAAAAACGCAATGAAAATCAAAAAATTGACTAAACCAAAAATAATCGTCGCGGCGGTGGTTCTTGCGGCGATTATTCCGCTGCTGTCATTCACGAAGGACGACGACGACGACTTCGAGTTAATAAAAAACCTCGAAATCTTCCATTCCCTCATGCGTGACATCCGCACGATGTACGTGGAGGAAACCTCGAGCGGCGAACTCATCAAGACCGCCATCGACAAAATGCTTGAATCCCTCGACCCATACACAGTGTATTACCCCGAATCACTCGTGGAGGACGTCAGGATAATGAACACCGGCGAATATGCAGGCATAGGCGCAAACATCGAGGAGATAAACGGACAGTACACCGTCTCCACAATCTTCAAAGGCACACCGGCGGACAAGGCGGGCATGAAGATTGGAGACATAATCCTGAAAATCAACGACAAAGATGTCAAAGGCAAAACCTACGAGGAACTCGAATTGATTCTGAAAGGCGAGCCGGGCACGCCTGCAAACTTCCAAGTCATGCAGGACGGACAAACCAAGTCGTTCCAGGTTAAACGTGCAATGATCGACATCCCCGACATCCCATATTACGGCGAGGTTGCGCCAAAGATCGGCTACATCAATCTCTCAGGCTTCACACAGGACTGTAGCAAACAATTCCGCGACGCATTCATGCAACTCAAAAACGAGAATCACATCGACAAACTCATCATCGACCTCCGCTTCAACCCCGGCGGACTTCTCGTGGAGGCTGTGAACGTCGTCAATATCTTCGTGGACAAAGGCGAGAAAATCGTTGAGATGAAAGGACGTGTCGAAGAATGGAACAACACATTCAAAACCGAGAAAGCCGCACTCGACACAGAAATCCCCATTGTGGTACTCGTGAACGGCAATTCTGCATCGGCGGCTGAGATTGTTTCGGGCGCATTACAAGACCTCGACCGCGCAGTCATCATCGGCGAAAAAACCTACGGCAAAGGCCTCGTGCAGACCACGAAAAAGTTAGTTTTCAACTCCACGATGAAGGTCACGACTGCAAAATACTACATCCCATCGGGACGCTGCATCCAGAAACTCGACTATGGACACAAGGACTCCACGGGCAAGGCAACGCAGATTTCTGAATCTCAATCCAAGAGCTTCAAGACCAAAAACGGCCGCCCCGTGAAGGACGCCGGCGGAATCATGCCCGACATTCTCGTAAACAGCGACACGATTGCATACGTATTGGAGAATCTCATTGAAAACAACATAATCTTCGATTTCGCTACCCAATACCAGAAGAAACACCCCACGGTAAAGAAACCTGAAGAATTTGAGATTTCCGATAGCGAAATACTTGATTTGAAGGCATTTGCCGGCGACAAACTCTACAAGTACAGCACAATGGTGGACGAAGACCTCGACGAGCTGACGAAAGACATCAAGTCTGAATACCCCAACCCCTCGATAAACGCCGCCCTGAACACGCTCAAAAAGCAAATCGAAACCGAAAAGCGCAAAGAATTTGAGAAAAACACGTCCCAAATCCGCACCGCGCTCGGCTCCGAAATCATCCGGCGGTACTATTATGACGAGGGCATGATTCAATACACACTCAAGCACGACCAGTTCATCGACAAGGCGGTCGAGGTGTTGAATAATGCAATTCTCTATCGGAAAACGCTCTCAGGAAAATAGAGAAAACGATTTAGGCACGGTTTTTGATGTTATGATAATCGTCAAAATTAAATGAACCGTCTAAAATTTCCGAAAAATCAATAGATTGCCTACAATAGTCTAAAATGGGGATATGAAATTTTTTTTGAAAAAAAGTTGCTTAAAGTTTTGCTTTATATAAAAAAAATTTCATATATTTGAGCCGTGAAATAATAAACGGTTCACAAAGAGACTATGAAAGCAAATTTACTGATTCTACTATTGACGATTGTGGTAATAACAACGGCAGGCAGGATCAAGACTGAAATGCTAACATTGGATAGTCCGAGCATATCTATAAAGGACGTCAACGTTATCACTTCAGATACATGCAAAGTTGTCTGTTACACAATCAATCTGTATTCGCCTTCAAGACTTTGTGAGTTTGTTGCTATTCCAAATGTATCGGAACACGACACAGTCACTACGATAGAGTTTAGCGACCATGCTCGTCGTGCAACGGTTACATACTACTATGTAGTGCCGCGCAACAATGACAGCGAGCACTTCGACATCAAGTTTTTCCTCAAGGACAACGAGGAAGGCCAAAATGTCGCGGAATTGACGCACAGCCTCTAAAATGATGCGAAGAGCGAAAATTTACGTGAAAAATGCATAGTTTGGCATAATTTTTATTACATAAAATGGTAAAAATGATGCTATAATACGACAAAACTCATAAAGCCATGATAGAACATTTGATATTAGAACAGTCGGTTGACACTCCGGGCATTGACATGGACCCGAACACGGGTGTCTGCGAATTTACAGGTAAGTCGTTCCCAGCCGACGTGACGGCATTCTACAAGCCAGTGATTGACTGGATTGAAGAGTACGGCAAGAATCCGTGTGCAAAAACCGAGGTGAACTTGAAGTTAGATTACTTCAACACAGCCTCGTCCAAGATACTGTTGGAGATGTTCAACAGGTGGGAGACCTTGTACAAAAACGGCAACGATGTCGTCATCAACTGGTACTACCCCGACGACGACGACGACATGCAGCAGACAGGTCAAGAGTACTCCGAACTCCTGATGCTTCCTTTCAACAAGATTGGATTCTCCGTGCAATTCATGTAATATGACAGTTTGAGAAAAGATTAGATATTTTTTGTTTTTCCTTGTACGTTTGATTTTTGAGTAGTAAGACCGGCACTTTTTTCAGCCGGTCTTTTTTTATGCCCATTTTTCGGGCGATTTACATGGATGATTTCATTGAGACAAGCATTTTATCAATCCCGAGCGCCAAAGGCTAATTTCGGCACAAAAACAAGGCATATCACGCCGAATTGGAGTGCGGGCGGCTCGCCCGCTTTCAAAAAAAAGCAGGCGAGCCGCCTGCACTCCATATCCCCATTTCTTTTGAAAAACTCGACTTCCCGCACACGACAAACTAAAAAATCGAAAGGAAATCAAGATATAATTTTTGTAAAAATACACTAACTATCTGATTTTCAATCACTTCTCCCCTACTCCGCAAAATTATCGTTTTCAGGCGTTTCAGCCGCATTTTTGCCAGAAAGGGCAGGATTGTTGTCTTCGGGATGGAAATGCTGGTAGATTTTCATGGCGCGGTCGAGATTGACAACTTTTCGGAGTTCGATGAGCGGAAGTTCGGAAATTTTGTTGACCGAGCCGAAAGTCGTCAAAAGTTTTCCGATGGTCTTATCACCGATTCCCGGTATGTCCTCGAGAATTGAATGAATCATTCCTTTCGACCTCTTGTTCCTATGGAAAGTAATACCGAAGCGATGCGCTTCGTCGCGGAGATGTTGAATGACTTTCAGGGTCGGCGATGTACGGTCAAGATAAAGCGGAATCGGGTCGTTTGGATAGAATATTTCTTCCAATCTTTTTGCAAGTCCGATAACCGCAATTTTAGTATCAAGCCCCAAAGCCTGCAGCGTTTCATACGCACAACGCAACTGACCTTTGCCACCGTCGATGACAATCAACTGCGGCAAATCCTTGCCCTCTTCACTAAGGCGTTTATAGCGTCGATAAACAACTTCACGCATCGTCGCAAAGTCGTCCGCGCCGACAACAGTTTTCACGTTGAACAAACGGTAATCACGTTTGTAAGGTTTGCCATTCCTGAAAACCACACACGACGAAACAGGGTTTGTGCCTTGTATGTTGGAGTTATCAAAACATTCAATATGTCTCGGCTCGACATCAAGTTGAAGGTCGTCCTTCATTTTTTTCATCAAATTATTCACGGACGCATCGGGATCGACGAGTGTGCGCTGACGTTGCTGCTCCGACATATAGAGCCTGCAATTCCTCAGCGACCAATCCAACAACTGTTTTTTGTCGCCGGTTTTCGGGACTGTGGATTTTATGTTTTCCACATCAAACTCAATCTCAAAAGGCAGTATAAATTCTGTGGCGGGTTCTCCAATGTTGAACTCCGAAAAATGTATGTCAGCCAAAGTCGTCGCGAGAATATCTTGTGGAGATTCGTCTGCACGGTCTTTAATTTCGCGCGTGAATGAACGGATGATAATGCTGTTGCTGACCTTCATGAAATTGATGTAGTAATAATCATCACGCTCATCCTTGAGAATTGAATAGACTTCGACGGTGTTTGGAATATATACGGAAATCACATTCTTGGCGTGATAATTATTGAGCAAATCATATTTTTCTTTTATGATTTGCGCCTTCTCAAATTCGAGTTTCCCAGAAAGCTCCATCATCTGCTCGCGCAAAATATTGAGGACTTCGGCAGTGCGACCACTGAGGATTTTGCGGACGCTGTTGAGATTGTTTGCATACTCATCTTTGCTCACATCGCCGATGCATGGGGCGCAACAATTCTTGATATGATAATCAAGACAAACATCATACTTACCTTTTTTCACATTTTCCTCGGTCAGCGGAGTGCGGCACGTTCTGAGTGAAAATGTTCTTCTTATCATGTCCAACACTTCACGCATTGCAAAAATCGAAGTGTAAGGGCCGTAATATTGAGAGCCGTTGTTGAGCTTTTTGCGCGTGAAAAACACACGCGGATAATCTTCATTTGTGATGCAAATCCACGGATAAGTCTTGTCATCTTTGAGGAGAATGTTATATCGCGGCTGGAATTTTTTTATCAATTTGTTTTCAAGCAGCAGCGCATCCGTCTCCGTATCGACACAAATATGCAACAAATCATGAATGTGTTTCACGAGGATTGCAGTCTTTCCGACTTGGTTCTTTTCACGGAAATATGACGAAACCCTATTGCGCAAATTCTTCGCTTTCCCCACATAAATCACAGTGCCGTTCTCGTCGAGGAAATTGTAAACCCCAGGCGACAGCGGCAAAGTTTTTACTTTATATTCGAGCGACTCGTTCATGGTTGATGAGTTGAAAGTTGAATCTATTACCTTCCGAGATGTATCAACAGAGTGTTAATATCCGACGGGCTGACGCCGGGGATTCGCGATGCCTGACCGATATTTGCGGGACGGATTCGGGCGAGTTTTTGACGCGCTTCCGTGGAGAGCGACAACAATTTTTCATAGTCGAACCCTTCCGGAATTTTCACGTAATCGAGCCGTGAAAGTTTTTCAGCCGTCTGCTCTTCCCTATCAATGTAGCCTTGATACTTCAATTTAATCTCCGCCGATTCAATTTCATAACGTCCGAAACGTTTCAGGAATGGGAACAAACCCTTCAATTCCGACAGCGCAACTTCCGTCCTCAACACAATCGCCGCAAGTCTGTTGCCCTGCACGAGCGGTTTGCCGCCCTTGGACTCGATGTAAGGATTGATTTTTTCACGTGAAACAGACGTGTTTTTACAATATTCAAGAATCTTGTTGACGTTTGCTTCCTTTGTTTTGAACGTGCTGAGGCGTTCCTCGGACGCCAATCCAATATCAAAACCTCGTTGAGTTAACCTTTCATCAGCATTATCCTGGCGCAACAAAATCCTGTACTCGGAGCGCGATGTAAACATCCTGTAAGGCTCATCAACGCCCTTCGTAACGAGGTCGTCAATCAAAACTCCAATGTAAGCATCCTTGCGCGAGAGTGTAAATTCATCCTTGCCGAGGAACGACAGCGCAGCATTGACGCCCGCAACCAAACCCTGACAAGCCGCCTCCTCATATCCTGTCGTGCCGTTCACTTGTCCAGCGAAGAAACAGCCCTTCACAACCTTGGATTCTAATGTATGCAACAACTGTGTCGGGTCAAAATAATCGTATTCAATCGCATAACCCGGACGGAAAATCTTACAATTTTCAAGTCCAGGAATCTTGCGGATTGCGGCATATTGAACCTCAAAAGGCAGCGACGATGAAAAGCCATTCAAATAATATTCGCACGTTTCAGTGCCCTCCGGTTCGAGGAAAACAGGGTGCGACTGCTTATCCGCAAACGTCACAATCTTAGTTTCGACCGACGGACAATACCTCGGACCGGTCGATTTTATCGTGCCGTTGAACAACGGAGAACGGTCAAAACCCTTCCTCAATTCATCATGGACGGCGGGATTCGTGTATGAAATGTAGCAATCACGTTGCGGCAAACGTGAAAATTCACGACCAAAAATTGAAATTTTTCCAGTATTCTCATTGACCAAATATGAAAAAGAATCGGGATTTTCATCGCCTGATTGAGCAGTCATCACAGAAAAATCGATGGTTCTTCCATCAATTCGGGCGGGAGTTCCAGTCTTCATGCGGCTTGTTTTCACACCTGCCGCAATCAAAGTTTCCGTCAAACCGTGGCTCGGAATCTCGCCAATCCTGCCGCCTTCATAACGATTCATGCCGACGTGCATCAAACCATTTAAGAAAGTTCCAGCCGTAACGACAACTTTTGAGCATTTAAATTTCACGCCAAAAACGGTTTCAATGCCCACTACCCTGCCCTCATCAACATCGATACTCTTCACAGAATCCTGCCAAAAATATAAATTTGGAATTAATTCCAACAAATTTCTCCAATTCACAGAAAACTTCACGCGGTCACATTGGGCGCGTGGAGACCACATCGCGGGACCTTTCGAGCGGTTCAACATCCTAAATTGTATCGAACTCATGTCCGTCACAACGCCCGTCAAGCCTCCGAGCGCATCAATTTCGCGTACAATCTGCCCCTTCGCAATGCCGCCGATGGCGGGATTGCAGGACATTTGGGCGAACTTGAACATATCCATAGTTATGAGCAAAGTCTTCACACCGAGCCTTGCAGACGCTGCCGCAGCCTCACATCCGGCGTGTCCTGCGCCTATCACAATTACATCGTATTCCTCAATCATTTCTTGAATTGCTTATTAAAAACATCAATATAAAAATCCTCCTTCCTGTGTATTTCAGCCTCCTGTTCGTCGGTCTGGTCGTCATATCCGACGAGGTGCATCACACCATGAATCATCACGCGCAACAACTCTGTTTCACGCGAAACATTAAACTTTTGAGCATTATCAACAATCCTGTCGTAGCTGATGAACATATCACCACTCACATATTTATCCTCGACATAATCAAAAGTGATGATGTCAGTGTAATAATCATGACCAAGATACTGCTTGTTCATGTTCCACAAATACTCATCGGAACAGAAAATATACGACAAGTTTCCCGTGAAACAATCCTCATTTTTCACCGCATAATCAATCCAAGCGGTCAGAGATTGCTCGTCGGGAAGCGCAAATTCGACGTCTTCAAAATTGAAATCAATGTTCATTTTCGCTGGTTTTAGTCAAATCGAAATACATATTGATAAGCGTGCCGCCCTCAAGGAACTCGGTTTTGTCGGAAAGTTCACGGATGAGATACACTCCCCTACCGCTAAACTTCAAGATATTTTCAGGCTTCGTCGGGTCGCCAAGTTTGTCAGGGTCAAAGCCAAGACCTTCGTCCTTGACGGACAAAACAAGATAGTTTCCGTCAATTTGGGTGCTGACAAAAACATACTTCGTCGGGTCGCAACGGTTGCCGTGCGTAATGGCGTTTGTGACGGACTCCAAGGCGGCAACAAGGATGTTGCCATACAAGTCCTCGGAGATTTTGTACTCCGCGCTGAGCTGGTCGATGAACTTTTCAACGACCGTTATGTTCTCAATGTCCGATGTGATTGTGATAAATGTTTTCATGTGAAACAATATTAGTCGATGTTTTGAATATAGTCGTTATATATGTTTTGGTAAAACAAATTGAGGTTTACGGGCGAATAATTTATGTATTCTTTCACGCCGAAATCCTTCAACTTCAGGTTCAAATTATCAGAGTTATTGTTTTGAAAATCCGAACCTTGTTTACTCTCGCGTTTTTCCTCGTAGTCTTGCGTTTTTTCCGCCTTTTCGAGGTCAAGAAGCTTGTTGAAAATGGCGTCCTGACGGTCAATCATGTTGCGGTTGATGTTGCGGTTGATGATGTCGGACTTGTTCTGCTCCATCATTTGCTGAATCTGGTTCATCAACTTCTGTTCGTCACCCGAAAGTCCCTGCGAACCTTTCATTTCCTGCAACTTTTGCATCATCATTTCCTGCATTTTCAAACTCTCAGCAAGCTGTTGCGCAGACGGTTTGCCGCCGTCTTGAAGTTGTTGGAGCATCTTTTGAAGGCTTTCTTTCAAAGACTGCTGCTGCGATTTCATTTGCTGAGTGCTCTGTTCACGCTGTTGCATTTCCTTCTTATTGCGCGAAGTGTTTTCCTGCTGTTGGTCTTGAGACTGACTGCCCTGCTGGTTTTGCTGGTTCTGCATTTGGTCAGAAATCTCATTGAAAATCAACGCCAAATCATTGACATTTGAGAGCAAACGCTGTTGAGACGACATCACACTTGAACGTGAATTAGAATTGATGCCGCTGAAAATCTTGTTGAAATTAGTGTTTGCATCATCAATCTTCTCATATACAGCATGGCCGAGTTCGGGAACACGTTTTGCAAGCGCATAAATTGAATCTTTAACAAGCAAAAAGTCCTTCTGAATTGAATTTTCAGCGCCTAACAAATCGGTTGAAAGATAAACGCTTTGTGTGTTTTGCTTCAACTTATCAATCAACGACTCCTGATTAAAAGAAATCGTTAACAAATTGTCCAGGATTTGACGTATGTCATTGATGTTTTCCTGATATTTTTTCTTCTGATTTTGCATGTTCAAACCCTGCATCTGCTGAGAAAGTTCCTCCATATCCTCGGCAGATTTCTGCATTTCTTGTGAAAGATTCTCACGCTTTTGACGGCTGTCATTGTTCTGATTTTGATTGTTTGAATCCTGTTTGTTTGAGTCGGACTTCTGTGAATCCTGTTTGTTTGAGTCGGACTTCTGTAAATCTTGTTTGTTTGAATCGGACTTCTGCGAATCTTGTTTGTTTGAATCGGACTTCTGTGAATCCTGTTTATCGGAATCACCATTCATTTCCTTCATGTCTTCAAGTTGTTTCTCGAGGTTCTTTTTCAAATCCTCAAACTCCTTATTCAAGTCTTTTATATCAAGCTTATTGTCACCTAATTCCTCGTTCAACTTGTTCAAATCCTTATAATCATTGAACTTATCATTGAATAGATTCTGTAAATCTTCCATCTTTTTTGCCAAATCCTTCATGTCAGAATCTGTTTTATCGCCTTTCTGATCCTGATTTTTAGCATTTTTGTCAGACTTGTCTGCATTATTTTTGTCAGACTTATCTGTGTTGTTTTTGTCGGATTTATTAGCGTTATCCTTGTTGTTTTTATCTGCATTTTGTCAGATTTGTCGCCTTTTTTTTCATCGACATCGGACTTTTCATCCTTAATTTTCTCTGAAAGTTCGCGATATTCTTCGGCAAGTTTGTCCAAATCTTGTGAAAGATTCTGCATCTTTTTATCAACATTATACATCTTCATCAACTCGTTGTTACGCTCCAACTGCTCGTTGATTTGGTCAAAATCAAACTTCAAATCCGAAATATTGTCACGCAAATTCTTCTCATTCAACGAGTTTTTCATCTCGTTAATCTTGTCCAACAATTCTTTTATATCGTCTGTCAAAAGATTGTCCCAAAGTTCCTGTAATTGACGTTGTTTCTCCAACAAATCTTCCGACATTTCGGGTGAAATTTGGTTTTCAAATGAGTTTTTCGACAAATTTTCCTTTGACAACTCCTGCATCAACTGCTCTAACCTGTTCTGTTTTTCCATCAAATTATTAAGTTTCAACTGCTTTTCCCAGTCTGAAATCTTGTCATTTGAGGATATGGATTTTTGAAAATCATTCAAATCGTTACTCAATTCATTCAGAATACGTTTCGCCTGGTCAACTTTATCAGAGATTGAAGTGTTGAGATTGTTTACGCGCTCCTGTTTTTCCTCATTTGTGATGGTTGTATAGACCGAAATTGGAGTTTTTGAGGACTTGAAACCTGACACAGCGTCATTGTCACGGACTTCAAAATAGTAGGAAACTGACTTTGGCAGATTATTGAAGTCAAAATAGAAATAAAAGTCCTGAGACAACGACTGAGCAACGTCAATCGGCTGAGTTTTAACATCTTGAGGCGTTTTTGAATCGAAATAATTGAAGGACAAAGAATGGAAACCATAATCATCCGCAATGTGTCCCGAGAAGAACATCGCGTTTGAAGTCGTGGAATCCACAGCCGAAACGACCATAATCTGCGGATGATAATCGGGAACAATATTCACGTGAAACACGTTTGAAGTGTATTTGTAGCCATTTTCGCCCTCAGCATCATATCGATAATCAAAAGACTTCATGGCTCGCTTGTTCGTAACGATTTTATTTTCATCAATTTGAGACTCCACACGCGCCGTATCAGCAATGAAATTGAAGCCATGGCAGTTTGAAACGTCGAATTTCCATGAAATCTGTGAGCCGAAAGGGACGGTAAAATCGCCGGTATTTTCAAACTCATCCGACTTTATATTTGTGTATGCAGGCGGCGTAACAGAAACCGTAACACCCAAAACCTGAGGTTTTTGGAAGACTGAAACTTTGAAATCATCAGTCTGATAACCCAAATATCCAAACGAAAAATCAACGTCCGCCGTCAGATTTCGGAACGTGTATGAATAATGGTTTGCAGAATCGACATTCATGCGGGCTTTGAAAACTGAAGTGTTCAAAAACACATCCTGCGGCGACGATGGACCATTAACTTCCAGTAAAACAGTGAAATCGTCCCCACTCGCACAAGTCAAAGAGTCATTCAAAACGCGCACAGAATACGGATTGTCAGGTTGATAATAAACTGAATAATTCATAAACCGCGTCGCACCCGACGACATTTTTGTCCTGAAAAAATAACTCATCAACAACAAAAACATCAAAATTCCACCCGAAACATACAAAAATTTCAAGGTTTTATGGAAATTTATGGCGTGTGTAAAATTCCACGGCGAGATTTTGTCAATCTTTTGATTGATTGCCGCAACAAGAAAATCATTGCTCTCTCCCCTATTCAACTGAATGACATTCAATATCATATCGTTTGAATCGGAGAAATATTCAGATATGATTCCCGCCGCTTCCTCGTATGAAATGTAGGGCACAATTTTCAACAATTTGCACAACGGAACCCCAATGAAAAACACAAAAATCGCTGCAAATACAAACAACAAAAAGTAAAACAAAATAGTCTTCACAAAAGGCGACATGAACGCAAAACTCTCAATCATGAACACCGAAAACAGCGATATTGCAGCCACCAAAAGCAGCAACAACACGCCCACGACAATCCTGTTGGAATAGAACTTCCTAACAAAATCGTCCAATTTGGATTCTATGACTGAAAACTTTGACTCCATCATTTTTTGTTATATTTAATTAGCCATTTGTACGGGTCGAGGCATTGAGTGCCCCTCCATACCTGGAAATTGAAATTTGCATACTGATCGTCAGTCGTAAACAAACCGACAGTTTCACCACGCTCAATCTCATCGCCTACAGACACTTTTATGCGGTCGAGACCATTGTAAACCGTGTAATAATTGCCATGCCGGACAATCACAACATACTTATTTTGAGGCAATAACGTCACTTTCGCAACAATGCCATCATATACACATTTGACTTCTGAAGACGACGGCACACAAAAATCCAAGCCGTCATTCTTAACCTTCACTCCATCAAAAACGGGATGCGGCGTTTCACCAAAATAATTGATAATGACCGCTTTATGCACGGGCCACATCAAATAACCTTCCTGCAACTGGAACAAAGTCGAGGAATCGGATTGAGAATCATAAACTTGCTCTATCTTTATGGTATCCAAGTTGTTACGATGAATTTCATTGTTGACAACATTGGCGTTTGAGAGGTTTTTGAGCAAAGCCGACCTGCGAATCCTGATTTGAGTCAAAAGGCTGTCCTCAATACCGCGCTGTTTTGTCTTTTCAATTTGAATGGTTTTCTTGCGCTCCAACTCCAAAACTATCATTTCAATCCGAGATTTCAAGGAATTGATGCGAATGATTTTTTTCTTTCGATAATCATTTAACCACTTGACATACAGGAACTGACGGTATGTTGTGTAAAGATTGTCAAGGCTGAAAATGTCAAACTGTTCATACATCAAAGTCCTTAAACGATAAGCCTTTACAACCATGTCAGCATAGTTCTTTTTCTCAAAATCAAGTTCAGAATTGAGACGGTCATAATAGACTTCATGGTTCTTTATGTCCTTGTCAATCTGAGAAATAGTGTCTTTGAGATTACGGATGACAGTGTACTTTATGGCTGCCGCCTGGTCTAAAATTGAAACGCCAAGCTCTGCATCCGAGCTTTCAGTCACGTTATTCTTTATGACATCATCAAAAAACGCACTCTCATCGCGTTTGGCCATCTGCGAGTAACAGTCTGAACCAAAAGCAATTAGCAAAAGAATTACAAATATTTTCCTTACAGTTTCCATCTAAAATTCAAACGGTTTATAGCTCGACGGTATTGTCAATGGATAATTCAATTTTTTCTCATACGTAATCTTGGTCGTTGTGAAAGTAACTTCGGTATCGTCCATCATTATCTCCATGACATTTGGATGCAAATGACCTGCAACCTCCTCATAATCAGAATAAACAATGTTGACAGTCTTATTGTTTTTCGGCATTTGAACCAAAGCACTATTCAGACGGTTATTAGATTTTGAGACGTTGAACAAATAGTTGAAACCGAACAACTTAGCATAGTCGGGATTACCAAAAGAACTAACCTTTATGACATTCTCATCATCAGAGAAATTGAAGTATGACAAATTCTCAACTTTATTCTCTGGGAACAGGAAAATTTCATTCATAAAGATACTTTGCAAGACGCTAAAATCCACAGCCACAGGCAGATAACGTTGCATTGCGGAGTAGTCACCTTTGAAATAAGAGTTTTTCAACTTCACAACCGCAGCCACAGAATCTTTTGTGAACTTTGCACGCGCAACTTCGAAGCCCATAGCCTTCACATACAACCAAATTACAGAATCATTGGCGATACGTAACTGCCCTGATGCAGAAAGATTTCTCTCAGGCGAGTTCAACTTTAAGTTGAATGAAACTTCAACAGTTGAAAACTGTTCATTTTTGTCAAACAAGCCTTTGACATCATTCAACAAAGCGGGGTTGTTGGTCGATTCAACAACCTCAACTTCAACAGGTTTCGTCTTGCCATTCTTTTTGTCTTTGTGTTTATGACACGCACCGAGCATCAAAACACATGTCAACAATAAAAATATCCATTTAGTTCTCATAATCAACTATTTACATTTTTGAATTTTTTTGTTAATTTTCACTGCATCGCCGCCCTTGTCGATGGCAGTCTGCCAATTTTTGAGGGCTGAAGTGCAATCATTTTTTTGTTTCATTATGTCTCCAGCAAGTTCGTAAATTGCTGGGTTTGAATCTTTTAACTGCAATGCAGTCATAATGTCTTTCTGTGCATCATCATTATTACCTTTCTGGAAATTGTAATAGGCATCCACAAAATAATGATAATAATATTTTTTCAACTCACGACCAGTTTTCACTAACAGATTGCCAGCCAATGTCATGTTGCGTTTTGAATCCACGAGGCAATAGACGTACCTCAAAACAAAATACCAGTCGAGATGGTTAGCATTATAATATTTGTCGAAATAATCAAATGCAACATCCTTATTATCAAGCAAATAGTTATAAAGCGCATAAAAATACCAATAGTAATGTGCGACCGGTGAAACGACAATCCCAAAATCCATCGCCGTGGAAAAATCATCCTCCGCATCGCTGAACTTTCCGAGATACATGTTTGCAACCGCCGAATACAGATAAACCTCGGCGACATCCGGGTACAAGTCCAAAGCCTCGTCAACAAATTTTCTCAAACCTTCATAATTCTCGGTTATGAAATAGAGTTGGAAAATATTATGGAAATTTTTATACTCAGACTGATTGTGCTTAACAGCGAGTTCAAGCTGCTCGAGAGATTTTTCGGGCTTATTGATGTATAGATAAAAATCTGAAAAGTTTGTATGCACCAAAGACGACTCCGGAAAAAAGTCGTTCAAAACTTGAAAGAGACTTTCAACCCGATCCTCATCAAAAAATTTCTGATCATTGACAATATCGGAAATAATCAGAAGTTTGTCTTGAATTGTGATTTTGTCGCTCTTGAAAGACTCGCTGAGATTTTGATAGAAACAATCGACCTTACCACTCGATCGGCACAGCATAGCCTGAGAGAGTTGTGAGAGCGGATTATTGGGGTCAATTTTCTTAATTTTGTTTTGAACTTCTTGAGCCTCAGCAAGTTTGCCATGAGAATAATACAATTCTTCAAGCAAACCGTATGCAGATAAATTTGTGGAATCTGTACGAATTATGCGTTTATACTCCTCGGCAGCTGACTTTATGTCATTTTTCTTCGTGAAAAGTTCGGCTCGTTGCAAAGAATACATGGTTTGATAGCCGAACAGGTCTTCCATCTTGTTGAGAGTCTCGATTGCGTCGTCGAACTTCCGGTAACTGAGTTGAAAATCCAAAAAATCCACGTACTCGTCGTAAACAGGATCGATGTTCAGAAAAATTTCATAAAAATGTTTGGCGTCTTCATACCGGCCGGTCTTCTCATATACCGCTCCGACAAAATTGGAATACCAGCGGTTTTTGGGATTGAGGTTGTAAGCCTGCATTCCATACGAGAGCGCGGCGTCCATGTCCTGCTTTCCATAAAAAATTCTCGCGAGCTCAAAGTTGCACACAGACGACTGAGGGTTGACCTTCAATGCCGACATCAAGCACGACATCGCCTTTTCGGTGTCGCCCTTCATCAACAAGATGTTCGCCTGAGACAACAAACCCTTGAACTCAACATCTGGCGGCAAAGGCTTATTAGCCTCTTGCGCATACACGGACGCCAAGCCTGACAAAAAAATTAATATGAATGTAAAAAATCTCATACACCTGTATGTCCGAAGCCACCATCACTCCTCACGGAATCAGACAAGACTTCAACTTCCTGTAAATCAGCCTTTTCATACTTTGCAATCACCATCTGGCAAATCCTGTCTCCATGATGAACTGTGAAATCTTGGTCGGAAAGATTGACCAAAATGACTTTCACTTCACCACGATAATCACAGTCAATCGTGCCTGGCGTGTTGAGGACAGTGATGCCAGACTTGATGGCAAGTCCAGACCTCGGCCTAATCTGCGCCTCATATCCGTATGGAAGTTCAATGAACAATCCCGTGGGAACCAAAACACGTTGTAACGGCTTGATAATCAAGTCGTCTGTGAGGTTTGCACGTAAATCCATTCCAGCCGAAAACTCGGTTGAATACTGCGGAAGTGGATTGCTGCTTTTGTTTATAATTTTTACCACCATAATCAATTAAAATGAAAATTCAGACAAAATTAATCAAAAATCACCGCTTTAACAATTTATTGGCAAGATTTTTTAAAGGTTGCCAAAGATTTTCTACTTTTATAACAATTAAAGCGAAAATGATGATTATCAAAGAGTTAATTGAAAGTTTGGGTATCAACGGTAAATCGTTTGTAAAACTCATTGCGTAATATGACACGCAAGCTAACAAAATGAAAATGATGATGTTGCGATAGTCGTAAGTGCATGGTAGATAGCGTTTTCCCCATACAAATGTTATGCACAACATCACAAAAGTGCTTATCGCGTTAGTCAATGCACACGCGAAATATCCCATCTTCGGAACGAGAAGATAATCGAGAATGATAGTCAACACGCTGCCAATCAGGAAGATATAAATGCCATAAACTGTTTTTCCATCCAACTTGTACCAGAACGACTGAAGATAGACCATGCCGGCAAGCCAATGTCCAATCAACAACAATGGCACGACATTCAATCCATCCCAATAGGACGATGCAATGAAGTGCTTCACGATATCCAAGTAGCCCATGATGCCGAGGAAAATGAACGCACCAAATATAATAAGGTATTTATTGACGTTTGCGAACAGCGGATTGAAATCCTTGCTGCCCTTCTGCGAGAAGAAGAACGGGTCGGCTGCATAACGGAAACATTGAACAAACAGTGTCATCAAAACTGCAATTTTAGCATTTGCTCCATAGATGCCCATCTCGCTGAGAATGAACTTGTTAGCATCAGCAACGCCGTCGGGAACTGTGTAGAAAAACTTGATAGCAATACGATCAAAGAAATCGTTTATCATGCCTGCCAAACCCGACACAACCAACGGCAATGAATAAAGAAGCATTCGACGCAGCAAATTGCCATCAAAACTATACTTAACTCTCAGAAAATCAGGTATGAAGATTAACAAAGTCAACGAACTCGAAATCAAATTTGCAAGAAAAACATAGCCAACGCCGAAATCTTTTGAATAGATTGATGCAAAAAATTCATAATTTTGCGCTAAATTTGGCAGCCAGAGAATGAAAAACAGGTTCAAACCGATGTTCACAAAGATGCCAATCAGCTTAAACAATGCAAACTTGACAGCCTTGTTTTGCTGACGAAGCCGCGCAAACGGGATTGCAGTGAAGGCATCAAGACCAAGAATGATGATGATATACGAAACATAATCGACATGGTCATCATAATCGAGCGCGTGAGCAATGTTTGGAGCAAACAAAAGTCCCAACAAAATGAAAAGCGAACTCGTTGAAAACAAGGAAGTTGCGGAAGTTGTGAAAACTTTGTCAGGATTACTTTCGGTTTTGGTAAAATTAAAAAAGCCGGTTTCCATGCCGTAAGTAAGAATGATAAGCAAAAATGTAACATAAGTGTACATTTCGACAACTATACCATACTCCGACGAGGGGAAACAGTTGGTATATAATGGAACGAGAAGATAGTTGAGAATGCGCCCAACTATAGAACTCAGTCCATAGATAAATGTTTGACCAGCAAGTTGCTTAAGTTTGCCCATTGCAATTAATAGTTAAAGTAAATTATACATAAATTTCACACAAAGTTACAAAATAAAACTCAAAGTATGAAAACAACACGACTGATAATAACAATATTGCTGAGCATCATGTCAGCAATCGCAACAGCACAGGAAAACAAATGGAACTTCGAGTTTGGCGCGGGCGCGTCAGACAACTCGGGTAACGTGGACAACATGAGCCTCAAAAACAATAGCAGCATATATTATGAAGACTCAACTCTCTGTTTCAGTACGAGTTACAAATTCATTTTCCAGATGGAAAACGGTCGTGAAAGCAACAAAGGAATAAACGGAAGCCTAAATTTCGACTTCTACAAATTTGGAAACTGGTCCACATTCGTCGCGACAGAGATGGTCAGCAACCATTATAAAGGCTACGACTTCAAGACGAGCGCACTCGCCGGCTCAAAATACTATTTTCATCAAAAACCCGACACGTGCGAATACTCCATAAGCGCGGCAATTGTCTATGACAATGTGAATTACACAGATGAAGAAACCTACCTCAACAAAGAAGTTTGGAGAATGTCGCTCCGTCCAAAAATCATACAACGTATCGGCTCGTCGCTCATGTTCACATTCGTAACGTTCTATCAGCCAGCGATTAAGGATTTTGGAGACTACATCATAAACGCATCAATGCACCTCGAGAACAAAATCAGCGCACACATCTTCCTCGACCTGTCGTATAACTATGAATACCGCAGCGAAATCCCGTCCGACAAATACAAACATTACGACTCAACGACAGAACTGACGCTAAAAATCAAACTCTGAACACACCAAAACTCTAAATAAATAACTCTGAAATTATGTAATCTGAAATGAACAAGCCATTAATGTTGAGCCTTACATAACGGTCATTAACCTCAAAATACTCAGTCAAATCTCTACGGCGGAGATTTTTCTCAAAATGTTCTTTATACTTGGCGAAATGCACCGTCAAATACTCTTTATCAATTCCTTCACGGGTCCGCAGACGGAGCATGATGAACTCATTGAAAAGGTCGTCGGGAGAAAGTATTTCATGCTCGGCGTAATGTCTATTTTCGGCGATTTGTCGCTGATAATCAGCAAGTTTTCGCTCATTCCAACTGCGGCTCCCTTCATAATACGAATGTGCCGACGGTCCAAAACCAAGATAAGGCACTGATTTCCAATAGTTTGAATTGTGGCGGGAATGAAGACCAGGCAATGAATAATTGGAGATTTCATAATGATTGTAGCCATTGGACTCCAACAATTCATGTATCAAAAGAAACTGCCGAAGATAGAAATCATCATCCATCTTACGGATTTCACCCTTGCGAAGTTTCATCATGAAAGGCGTATTTTCCTCAATACCAAGACTATACGCTGAAATATGTGGAATATTTTCATCTATGAAAAACCGAAAAGCATCCTCAATTTGATAATCATCCAAGGTCTCATAACCAAAAATGTAATCAACCGAAAAATTCTCACAACCATATTTGCAGCATAGTTGTAAATATCTGTAATTGTCTGAAACACAATGTCTTCTGCCTAAATATTTCAAACCAGCATCAGTCATCGCCTGAAAACCAGTACTTAACCTGTTGACAAAGCCCAATGACTTCAAACCTGCAAAATATTCGTCTGTGGCATGTTCAGGATTGATTTCCAAGGTACATTCAAGGGCTTCAGAAGAAGAAAGATTGTAGTTATCGGCGATGGCGCGGAAGATGCTCTCTATATGCTTCAAAGGCAATATCGATGGAGTTCCACCGCCAAAATATATGGTGTCAACTGTCTGATTTTTAAACAAATAAGCCTTCTGCGTGATTTCATCGACCACAGTTTTTATGAAATCTGCAGCAAAATCACTATCTTTGTAGCGTTTTATGGAGTAGAAGTCGCAATAGCCACATTTACTCTCACAAAACGGGATATGAACATAAAGACCTGACATACAATAAAATACAAAGATGAATTTTTTAAAAAAATATCATTTGAGCATCATCTGGGCGGTGATAATGTTGCTTGCAACGACGATGAAGTCCGGCGATGAAATGCCAAAATTCGACATTCCATACATGGACAAGATTGTGCATTTCGGCATTTTTGGAGTCTTAGGATTCCTCATCACATACGAAAAACGCCGCGCAGACATACTCATACTCGGTTTATGCGCCCTGTACGGTGCTGTAATCGAGGTTATACAATTATTCCTGCCATGGCGTAGTTTTGAGTGGGCGGACATGCTCGCCGACACACTCGGCGCTTTGGCAGGAATATTGGTAGCCAAGTACTTGATTGGGTTTGCTAAAAACCTGAAATAAAGCTACTTGACCGGCATTTTATCGATGCGACGCTGATGGCGGCCGCCCTCAAACTCTGTGGAGAGGAACATGTCGAGAATCTTCAACGCCTCGTCCTTGGAGATGAACCTCGCGGGCATGGAGAGCACATTTGCGTTGTTGTGGGAGCGTGCAAGGCGCGAAATCTCCTCATTCCAGCACAACGCAGCGCGGATGCCCTGGTGCTTGTTGGCGGTCATGGCGATGCCGTTTCCGCTGCCGCAGATTGTAATGCCGTAATAATCAGGCGATTTCTCGACTTCAACGGCAAGCGGGTGCGCATAGTCGGCATAATCACAGCTCTCGGCGGAGTTTGTGCCGAGGTCGGTGACATCAAAACCCTTCTTCTGGAGGTAATCCTTGACGAAGAGTTTGAGTTCGTAGCCTGCATGGTCGGAGGCTATGAATAATTTGCTGATTTTCATAATATTAACTATAAAAAAGTATTTAAAATGTTTACTAAAAATCACAGTGTTGATAACTTTTATACAGCAAAGTTAACGAAAATGTTGACTTTTAGGGCATTAGCGTTATATAAAAATATCACAAAAACCGCCATAACGCGCTATCAGTCAGGATTTCGGCGAGGTTTTCCACTAATAATGTGGAAAACGATGTTGAAAACCGAGTCTCCGATGTTGACAACATCCGAAAGCCGATGCAAAGTTAAAAATTATCAACAAAACAAACTTTTTTTCCACAAAATATCAACCGTGAATCAACAATTTTATAACTTAGAACCATGAAACAGTTAGCAAGTGTAAAATTCGCGTAACAATTTTTGTGGCATTGTTGATAAACTCTGCAATTTGTTAAGCCAAAAAGATTTGCAAGCGTCAAAAATTTTAGGCGAAAAATAGTTACGATGTTGAAAACTTCGGTACAAAATTACTCAAATCCGAGTTATCAACAATATCAACAGGCTATAAAAATCATAATAAATTTAAAAATATAAAAAAAATTATAATAATACCGAAAAAGCAATGGAAGGAGAAATGAAACCGACTTTGAAAAATGGCCATCTCGACATGCCGGTACCCGAGGGCATCGACCTCAAGGCAGAGATTGACCGCATGAAGAAAGAGAAGAACGCCGTCATTCTGGCGCATTATTATACGACTGCGGAGGTTCAGGAAATTGCCGACTACACCGGCGACAGCCTCGGCCTGAGCCAGCAGGCGGCGAAAACCGACGCTGACATCATCGTGTTTGCGGGTGTGCATTTCATGGCTGAGACCGCTAAAGTCCTGTCGCCTAATAAGAAAGTGCTCATTCCAGACCTGATGACAAGCTGTTCGCTTGCGGATTCGGTGAATGAGAAGTCCCTCGCCGAGTTCAAAAAGAAATACCCGGGTCACACTGTCATTTCATACGTGAACACCACGGCGGAGGTCAAGGCGCTGACTGACATTGTTGTAACGTCGTCAAACGCTGTGAAAATTGTTTCTCAACTTCCTGAGGACGAGCCGATTATCTTTGGTCCAGACCGCAATCTCGGTAATTATGTTCAGAAGGTCACCGGCCGCAAAAACATGGTGATTTGGGATGGAGGTTGTCATGTTCATGACCATTTCGACGCGAAAAAACTCGCCGAACTCAAAACGCAGCATCCCGCCGCAAAGGTTCTCGCCCACCCCGAATGTAACGAGACTATTCTCGCTCAGGCTGATGTCATCGGCGCAACTTCTGCATTGCTCAAAGCGTCGTATGAACTGCCCGAAACTGAGTTCATTGTAGCCACCGAGCCGGGCATTTTCTATGAAATGACAAAACGCAGCCCAAACAAGACTTTCATCCCCGTGCCAAACGAGAACGGCCACCCGCTCAACGTTTGTGTAAACATGAAGCGTAACTCATTGAAAAAGATTTACTTGACTCTCAAATATGAGTTTCCCGAGGTCGATTTGCCTGAAGAGTTGTCGAGGAAGGCAAAGGTCTGCATCGAGAGGATGATGGCAATGTCGTAGAGACGATGTGCACATCGTCTCTACATTGCCGACAATCATTCGCATAAATTGTTGATATTATGATTATTAAAAACATTATGAAAAGAGTATTTTTGCTGTTGATGACAATTCTTGTGGCGGCGACCTGTGCCAATGCCCAAGACGTCAATCCCAACGGCTATAACAAATTTTTCTATCCTGACGGCAGCATTTCTTCGGAGGGCAACCTTCGCGACGGCAAGCCGGACGGGATGTGGAAGACATATTTTCCAAATGGACAGCTCAAGTCCATCGGCCGCCGCACGGAGTTCATGCTCGACAGTACATGGCTGTTTTTTGATGAAGCCGGCGACACGACGAGCCTTGTCAACTACAATTTTGACAAGAAGAACGGCTATTTCTGCACATACGAATCATTCAACGATTCCGTTCACCACAATGTAGTGAAGTCGCGTGAACTTTACAGGGACGACAAGCGGCAGGGGTTTGCTTTATATTACGAAAAAGGCGTCCTCGACACTGAAATTCCATTCAAAGATGACATAAAGCACGGCGAAGGGTACCAATATAATAGCGAAGGAACGGTAATCGCAATCCTTACCTACAAATATGGGCAACTTCTCGACAAAAACCTCATCAATCGCGTCGATGACAAAGGCCGCAAACAGGGCATTTTTCGCGGCTATTATCCCGATAAAAAGGTCAAGTGGGAGTGTTATTACAAAGACGACTATATGAACGGTTATTACCGCGAATTTGACCAGCGCGGGAAAGAGACGAAAGTCGCACGCTACATAATGGGTCAGTTGCAGAATGAGGACAAAAATTCGCTTGCCTCAAACAAGGACGCCGTGAAGGTCAAGAATGAATATTACCCGAATGGTGGTGTAAAGAGCAGCGGCGGCTATAAAGATTCCATTCCCGTCGGCGTCCACCGTATCTACAATGAGGAAGGCAAAATCAAGGGCGGCGTGACTTACGACAACTCGGGTCACAAGATTGCTGATGGAATTGTTGACGGTCGAGGCAGAGAACAGGGCAAATGGACTGTGTATGATACACTTGGCTTAGTCAATGCGAAGGGCAGCTACAAGAATGGCAAGCGTGAAGGGCAATGGTATTTTTATTTTGCGGATGGAAAGACCGAGCAGGAAGGCGTCTATAAGGATGGAAATCCCGACGGCAAATGGCAATGGTACTATCCCGACGGCAAAATCCGCCGCGTAGAGAATTTCGCGAAGGGCAAGGAGGATGGAGAGTTCTATGAGCTTACAAACACTGGCGACACCCTTCAGTCCGGCATGTATTCCGTTGGTGAGAAGGACGGCACGTGGCGCACAAACACCGGTGACGCGCTTGTCGTGGAGAAATTCAGCGACGGCTCGCTTCATGGCGATTATTTTGTGTATTACATGCCTGACAATAAAATAAAAATCGCCGCGAAGTACCTTTCAGGCAATCTTCATGGCGATTATAAGCAATATTATCCCGACGGCAAGGTTGCAGTTGATGGCGTCTATGCAGCCGGAAACGAGAACGGTACATGGCGTTTCTATGGCGAAGACGGCCTCCTGGAATCCACGCTTGACTATTCGCAGGGCGAAGTGGTGAAAGTGGATGGAAATTCGATGCCGAAGAAGTAGCGTTTTTATTTCAACGCTTTCATCATGTTGTCGCGGATGGCATTCTCTATCATTCCAGAGAGCGGCAGTGCGAAGAATGGGACTTTGCCATCCACGATGACTTCATCATCCTTCACGATTATTTTGGCGGCGAATTTCATGCCGTTGAAAGTGCATGAATATTGTCCGGTGTCGCCGTCCCATGTTTCCTTGAGGTTTGAAACCCGCGCACCGTTTTCCTCCTTGAGTTTTGTGAGGAACTTCTTGGCCTTCTCGAGCGCAACCTCCTTGCTGTGAGTGTGTTTAACTTTTACTATCATGGTATTTTTGGGTTATTTTGTATTGTTTGGGGCAAAGATAAACATTTTTGGGATTATTTCTGCCAAAGTTCTTTTTATTTTGTTGAATATTTTAATTGCAACGCATATTAATTTATGTTAAATTTTGAGATTTTTTCTCAAATCTTTACATTAATTGTTTTTTCTTTGTATCTTTGTGAATGAATCATAAACACAATAATAAACCATAACTTATTATGTTACTTGAATTTACAGTAGGAAACTTTCGTTCGTTTTATGAGAAGAAGACATTTTCTATGTTGGCTCAATCTCTTAAAGAAGAGCCTAAGGAGAATGTCGCTAAAGAATTGTCATACAATGTCTTGAAAACCGTTGCGGTTTATGGAGCCAATTCGAGTGGAAAGTCTAATTTGGTAAAGGCAATACAAACGATGACAAATGTTGTCCTTTCTTCTGTAAAACTTAATCCAGAAGATAAACTCCCATACAAGCCTTTTTTACTTTTAAAAGACAATTTGGAGCCGACCTTTTTTGAAGCAACGTTCTTAAAAGACGATTTTTGCTATCGTTATGGTTTTTCATATAACGAAACAGACATTGTTGAAGAATGGCTGTTTCGCAAAACCACTCCACGTTCAAAGGAGCAGGCATTATTCATCAGAAACAATGAAGGAATTGCATTTGAAGACAAGAGGTTTCCGGAAGGAATTGGTTTGGAATCAAGGGTGAATAACAATCGTCTTTTCCTCTCTCTATGTGCACAACTTGGTGGCAAGATTTCAGGTCGGCTGATTTCGTGGTTTCATTATACACTTTTTTTGGTTTCGGGTCTTGATAATCAAAAATACGGTTTTTATTCAAAAAGACTTTTCCGTTTAAAATCACCTTTAAGTAAAAGAGCTTTGGAGTTTTTCAAAATGCTTCAATTGGGATTTGAAGATATATTCACTTATGCTGACGAACCAAACAATAGAATAACTCTTAATTCAGATCGCATTAAAATCGAATCTGTTCACCGTTTGTATAATAATTATGGGGAAGTCTGTGGACATGTTAATTTCGTTTTTGACGACAAGGAATCATCAGGCACAAAAAAAATGTTTGACATGGCAGGTCATATTTTTGAAGTGTTAGATAGCGGTTGGGTTCTCGTCATTGACGAGTTGGACGCCAAGATGCATCCGTTGATTTCACAGCAAATCATCAAGTTGTTCAATGATCCTAAAACCAATCCTAATAATGCGCAGTTGATTTTCACTACTCACGACACGCATCTCTTGTCGTCAAAAATGCTCCGTCGCGATCAGATTTGGTTTACAGAGAAAAATGATGTGGAACAGACTGATTTGTATTGTCTTACGGACATTGTTCTACCCGACGGCTCTAAGCCCCGCAACGATGCAAATTACGAGAAAAACTACATTGCAGGTCGTTACGGCGCAATTCCATATATCGTTAACGACTAAAACTCTTGACTATGCCGGCAAACAGAATAAAATTGGATCCCGCGCTTGAACGCCGCTATGCTCGTAAGGAACAAAGGCGCAAATCGAGGCAGATTGTGTGCAAAATTCTCATCGTGTCCGAGGGAACTAAAACAGAGCCAAATTACTTCAAGAATTTCGATTCAAGAGAAATGGGAAAGTATATTGTCAATGTTGAAGTAAAAGGTGAAGCCGACAATACTATCAATGTGGTTAATACGGCGATAGAATTAAGTAAAAAAGAAGAATATGATAGCGTTTGGGCGGTGTTTGACAAGGATTCGTTTTCTGATGACAGATTCAACGCCGCCATCATAAAGGCTGAAAAAAACGGCATTGGCTGTGCTTGGAGCAATGAGGCGTTTGAATTGTGGTTTTTGTATCATTTTCAAAACAGGGTTACGGCGATGAGCCGAAAAGAATACGCGGATGCTATTTCCGATGCTGTGAACAAGTCGTCAAATTACAAAGAGAAAAAGAAGTTCAAGTATGATAAACCTGACAAAAATCTTTATAAAATTATGACCACATACGGCTCTATGGACAATGCCATAAAGTATGCCGAAGCCCAAAGCAAAAAATACACGGACAAGCGTTATTCCACGCATAATCCGTGTACGATGGTATATAAACTTGTCAGGTTGTTGATAGGTCAGGACTCAGATTTCAATAAATATATGGCGCAGAAAGTGGAAGGTAAGTTGACTAATCCCCTCCCCTACACTATCTGAAACGCTGCCGTTTTTTCCATTATCAATGCTTTGGAGTGGGCGAAGAAGATTACGCCGTCTTTGGGGGCGGAGATTTGGGCAAGGACGCTGCCGTTGTAGGGGTCGAGGATTTTGGCGATTGTTTCGGAGCGGCGGACTTCGTTGCCTGAGGATTTCAATTTGTAAAAAATACCGGCGCACGGGGCTGAGATTGTGGTAAAATCTTTGTCTTCAAGCACTTGACTCTTATAACCCGGAAAAACATCCCTTTTTACTAATCCATTTTCAGACAGGAAACGGATAATCGACAGCCAAGTCTGTTTGGCGGAGGTTTTGTCGATGACGTCGGTGGTGCCGGCGTAGATGGAGTATGCCGCAGTGTTCCAAATTTGCCAATTGTAATTAAGCATCACAGTATCAAAAGGTTCGGGAGTTTTAAGATAGACATACGGAAACCCAAAAACCTTTGCGCCTGCGGAGATGTCAACGGCTGTTTTGATTACCCTTACGTGCGGCACAAACTCGCCCGCAAAATGGTAACTCGCCAACTGAACGCCTGTTTCATAGTCTTTTAACTTGTCAAACAACGCCGAGGCAATGCGCTGAGTGGTTTCGCCCAAGCCGTAACCCGGAAACATTCGGTTGATGTCGGTATTGTCCATTGGCCAAAAACGCTTGCCGATGTTCATCGAAAAATGGTTGGCGGATGGAATAACGAGGATTTCGTGGTCGTGAGCCAACATTCCGCGCTGTTCTAAATCGGTGAGAATCCTCACCAACTGACTGCAAACAAACTGTTGCTGCACCTCGTCGCCACGCATTGCGCCCACAATTGCCACCGACTTTTCGCCGCTGCCAAATACGTATCCACTTATGTGAAATGCCTCACGGTAAGGCGATTTCATCGAAAATATCTTAATCTTTTCCATTTTTAATCTTTTATAATCCTTGCCAATAGCGACCCTTCGTAAACTATCGGATAGGCGCGGATGGTCATCAAAAGTCCGTCTTCGTTGGCAGTGGCAACAGAAAGTACCTCGCCTGTCAACGCACTGACAATCCGCCCGATAAC
>JAGCRY010000055.1 GCA_017964465.1 Bacteroidales bacterium
GACTCCTTACGCGCACCCACAAATTCGAGTTCGCGCCCCTTGTAACGCAGCATCGCCGTGCCAAAATTCCTGTAAACCACCACGTCGCGCTTACAACGGAGATGTTCGCCCACCTTTTGAGCAAAGTCGATGCCGCTGCCAGCAACCACAAAGTCGAGGTCTTTGCTTGGGATTCCAAGCAACAAATCCCTCACAAAACCGCCTATAACGTATGTCTCCAAGCCGGTACGCTCCGCCACGAGTGCAATGTGATTGAAAATCGGATCGTCCAACTTGTGCCTTAGATTAGTCATAATTGTATGAATTCAAAAATAATTTGCAAAATTAGACTATTTTTTTGTAAAATTTGTATGGAATGTTGATTTTTTTTTGTGAACTTTGCATCGTCAAATCATCAATGCTTTATAAGACGTGGCACAATGATTGTTTTCAGTTGCCATAAAGACAGATAATGAGACCTCTGACATACATATTGGCGCTCGTGACGTTGCTCATTTTGGGCAGCGCAGATGTTCGCGCCCAATACGTTATGGAATGGGCGCAGACCTTTGGCGGCAATGGCTGGGACGAGGCCAACACCTGCATCGAACTCCGCAACGGCGACTTTGTGGTTGCCGGATTTGCCAAACTCGAACAGAAAAACCTCTGGATTGTCAAGATGCGCAACGACGGCAAGGGACGTTGGGGCAAGGTTTTGGACGAGTATTTCTCCTCCGCCGCAAACAGCATGATACAAGATTCGGATTCCAACATCGTGGTCGTAGGACACGCCACCCGCAAACGTGAATATCAGAGCAATCTCCTCCTCATGAAGATAGACACCACAGGCAACATCCTATGGCAGAAGACATACGGCGGCGATGGCGACGAAGAGGGGTTTTCTGTAATAGAATGTAAAGACGGCGGATATGCCATTGCAGGAATGACAAGCAGCAACTACGACGTGGACCCCAACTGGTACATCCTCAAAGTCGATCACAACGGCAACCAGCTTTGGGACAAGGAGTTTGGCAGTGGAAGTCCAGACTGCGCCCTGTCCATCGCTCAGACCTACGATGACGGATTTGCGGTGACCGGCTACCTCGGCACAAACGACGGCGGTCGAAAATTTATGTCAATAGTGAAATTTGCCGCCGACGGCACCGACGAATGGTTCCAACAGTATTACATCAACGACTGGTGCGCCGGTACTGCGATAATTGCAACCCGCGACAGCATGATTGTGGCGGCGGGCTACACGAAAGCCTACACAATAACCGACTTCGACGCGCTTTTAGTGAAAACCGACATGAACGGCGACACACTGTGGACACGCTCATTCGGCGACGAGGACTGGCAGGAGGCGACAGGATTGATTGAGGCATACGATAACACATTCGTACTCAGCGGTTTCTCGTCATCAAACCGCAAAGACCATTCAAGTTTTTTGATGATGAAATACGATTCACGCGGCAACCTCATGTGGAATCAGGCATTCAAACGCAAAAGCCAGGACTACGCAAAATCCATCGTTGAAACCCGCGACAACGGCATCTTGCTCGCCGGCACAACGTTCTCATTTGGAAAGGGTTGGGACATGGCTGTACTGAAAATGGAGCCCGAAGAACGCACCGAGCTATTTTTCTCATTCCCAAGCGATTCACTCTCAACTACGATGCGCAAGACATTGGATTTCGAGATGTGCCTGAACAGTTTTGGCGTGCCGACAGAGGTTTTAGTGTCGGTCAACGACAGGGTCCAAATCATCGACAACGACCTCCAGAAACTCTCCGCAGAGGAGCGCAAGGGCGGTTGTGACTATCCGCTCAACTACACTGTCGCACTCAAACCCGGCAAAAACGTCATCAAAGTGGAAGTTATTGACTATAAGAATTATTCATTTGAAAAAAAGATTGAAGTTTACAGGCTTCCGGGCTACGACTTCATACGCTGACAATTATGACAACAATATGTTTACTAATGCAAACCGATTAAAACTACAACAATGAAAAATCTGACACAGGCACTATTGGCAGTGATAATGCTCATCATGATAACCACAAACGCCTCTGCCCAACGTCCCGACCTCCGCGCTCTGTCCGGAGAGGTTTTCTACTGGTTCAATGTCAAAATCTCCAATTCAATAGACCGCGACACCAGGTTAGAGGCATACACACTGCGTGTCATCTCGCCTACAATCTACAACGGCAACTCGCGCAAATTCCAAAAATCACTTTGGGAAGGCTCGGCTCACGGCACAAAAATCGCCATTGGACCTTTCACGACACTCGACGAAGCCAAAGAAGCTCTCCAACTATACAAGACGCTCAAAGACAGCACCGCACAATCCAAATTTGACGGGCAGCTGTCATGGTTCCTCATTGACGTAACAATCATGGAACGCAGCCACGCATACCAGTTTGAACGCATACCGGCGCGTGTGGCATTCGGTTCGCCAAAAGAGTTCAAGGCGGCTCTGAAAGAAAGCCTCACATTCAAAAAACTCGCCGTAGGTCCATTCTACGACAACGTTCAAGCCGAAATTTCAAAATCGCTCTACCGAGTTGAAGAGTAATCACCATATCAAAAATCAACAAATCAACCAATCGCCAAATGGAAGTTTTTTTAGACAAAGGGACAATGGAATTTCTGACTGTAGCGTCGGAATATTGCGCATTTGTGGAGAAGGCGCGTAAATTTTCGAGGACAGATTTTGTTACCAAACTTCATAAAATCCTCGCCCTCGTCTATCTGAAAATGACACTTTTGAAAGACGACCCCGACTACGACCTGATGGGCGAGCCTGAGGCGTTCCTCTCGGAATATGATTATGAACACATACGCTCCATTGTGAGTGCGCGGCTCGGTTCGCTCGACCATTACATCGACATTGACCACGCCACGAGCTACGACGACGAGGCGGAACAGATGGAAGTCTCTCAGTGCGTCGCCGATGTGTATCACAATCTCAAAAACTTTGTTGAAAACTTCCATACCGGCTCCGAGGATGCAGCGTCGGCATCAAGGCAGGAACTCATTGCAGACTTCCGCGACACATGGGGACCGAGGGCGTTGTCATTGCTGTTGGCGTTGCACACCTTTGTATATAGTCCCGACTTGGACGACGAGGACGACGACGGCTTCGTCGCAAACTCCACACGAAAATCCACCGGCAACACGCTGTTGGACAATTACATGGAGAGTTACAGAAACAGAAATTAATCACAGACAACAAATTTCTAATAATCATAAAACCACGACCATCATGCTAAAAAAAGTTCTATTTGTAGCAATAATTTCGACATTATCGCTCTCGTGCATGAAAACCACGCACAAAACGGTTTACAAACCGTCAAACACAACCACGACAACCACCACCAGAGGCGGCGGAACAAACACCAACGGCGGCGGCAGGAAAGTCAACATACATGGCAAAAAGACCGACAACACAAACGGCGGCAACACAAACGGCGGCAACACAGGCTCATACGCACAGTACGGGCAGAAGTTCAACACGACTTTCAAAGGCAATGAAGACCTCAAACTTCTCAAAGAACTGGCTTCATGGCTCGGCACTCCGTACCTCTACGGCGCACAGACCAAGGGCAAAGGCACTGATTGCTCGGGATTTGTGATGATGGCAATCCAGAACACCTACGGCATCAAACTCAACCGCACAGCCGGCTCAATGTTGTCAAACGTCAACTTTGTTGACCGCAACTCGCTCGAATGTGGCGACCTCATCTTCTTCGGCACAAGCAAGAACGTCTATCACGTTGGACTTTCGCTCGGCGGCGACAGGTTCATACACTCCGCATCGAGCAACAAGGTTGGTGTGAAGACCGAAACCCTGACCCTCAACTACTACAAACAAAACTACTACAGGGCTGGACGCATCAAACAACTCGACAAGCGCACGCCACAGCGCAGGGACGCAGTCTTAAACGTTGTCGAGACCATCGCCGCAAAACCGTCAACAACCACCGAATTTTCGGAACAGATGGGCGTGAATTTTGAAGGCAACGAGGACCAAAAGCTCCTGACCGAAATCAGCGAATGGATGGACACACCATTCCATACTGGCATGGCTGAGAAAAACGTCGGCACTGACGGAATCGGCTTTGTGACAGGCGTTTATAAAAACGTCTATGGCATAAACTACGAACACAACACCGAAAAAGTCATGGCTGCACTCAAGAAAATCGACCAGTCTGACCTCAAGTTTGGCGACATCGTGGTGTATAAGTATGAGGACAAATACCCCGTAATCGGCATCTACCTCGCAGACGGCAAAATCGCCTACACTTCCATCAACGGCGTTGCAACCGTCGAAATGGCAATCGGCGCATACGACCTTTACTTCTGCGGTCGTCCCATAAAATAAAAACTCAATATCATGACAAAAAAAATCCTAACCACAGCATCACTTACGGCTATGATGTTGATTTCCACGACATCATGCACCTTCGCCGAGGACATCGACGAATGGAATCCGCAAGATGACACCACGCGAACCGTAAACGACGACTACGAAAAATACGGCAAGAAACTTGGCGTAAAATTCAAAGGCACTGAGGACATCGAACTCATCAAGGAAGTTGCATCATGGCTCGGCACACCCTACAAATACGCCGCAAACACCAAAGGCAAAGGCACCGACTGTTCGGGATTTGTATCCACGGTGTTCAGCAATGTCTATGGCGAAAAACTCTACCGCACATCGAGCTCCATGGTTCTCAACGTCAACAAAGTTGACCGCGACAAACTTGAATGTGGCGACCTTCTGTTCTTTGCAAACGCGAAAGGCAGCATCTACCATGTCGCAATCTACCTCGGCGACAACATCTTCATACACTCCGCCACGAGCAACAATGTTGGAGTGAAGACCGAGACGCTGACCCTCAACTACTACAAGGAGCACTACTACACGGCAGGCCGCGTCAAGAGCCTCGACAAGCGCAACACACAAGCAACGCCGCAGCCTGAAAAACCCGCGCAGCCAATCGATGAAACCCACACAATCGCCGAAAAACCAGCCACTCACGACGAATTTTCGGAACAGATGGGCGTGGCGTTCTCCGGCAATGAAAACCAAAAACTCCTAACCGAAATCAGCGAATGGATGGGAACGCCGTTCTACAGCGGCAAATCCGAGAAAAACGTTGGCACGGACGGCATCGGCTTCATTATTGGAGTGTTCAAAAACGTCTATGGCATCAGTTACGAACGCGACGTGGAAAAAGTGATGTCGGCGCTCACGGAAGTCAAGAAAGACGACCTCAAGTTTGGCGACATCGTAATCTACAAGAAGGACGACAAATACCCCGTCATCGGCATCTACCTCGGCGACAACAAGATTGCCTACACCTCAATGAAAGGCGTTGCAACCGTGGATATGGCGATTGGAGCATACGAATTATACTTCTGTGGACGTCCTGCGAACAAGTAATTTAGGTTGCTAACATACTGATACAATGCAGATAAGACAGTTTGTACGAAAAAGTTGTAAAAAAAATAGAAAAAACTTCATCAAAAATTTGCACAATTCGACAAACTGTCTTACCTTTGCATCGCAAAAACAAAAACGATCTTTGCCTTTATAAAACGGTTTGGTAGTTCAGTTGGTTAGAATACATGCCTGTCACGCATGGGGTCGCGAGTTCGAGTCTCGTCCAGACCGCTAATAAAAATGCAGCATAAAAAACTGCGACGCTCTTTTAGAAAAGATTATTATTAAAAATGAGAATACGATTTTCATTTGCCGCCCAAAATATTGTTTTCATTGGCAAAAATGGTTTGGTAGTTCAGTTGGTTAGAATACATGCCTGTCACGCATGGGGTCGCGAGTTCGA
>JAGCRY010000056.1 GCA_017964465.1 Bacteroidales bacterium
TATTGACTTGATGTACGGTTTCTTGAATCAGACCGACGACGACTTCGCCAACACCGTAAAATACACCATCGCAATGAACCCCGAATACGTTACGCTCTACCGCAACCGTTACAAGGGCACCAAATTGGAGAAGGAATCGCAAGGCGTGAGCCTCTTCAAGGCAAACCGTCAATATGAAATTGCCTACACTCTCCTCAAAGCGGCGGGCTATATGGCAAACGTCGGCAAAAATACTTTCAGCCGCGTTGAGGGCGACCTCGGCACGTCCGACTACTTGACTACAAGGGTCGTAAACGCCACGTCGTACATCGGAATGGGATTGGGCGCACAGTCGTTTGTGGGCAATTATCTCGCCTACAATCTTGGCTGCGACAATCACAAGATGAACAAGTATTTTGCGGCAATCGACAGCAACATTCTGCCCATCAACGACATCGCCGATATGCCAGTTGAGGAAGTGAGGGCAAAGGCATTGTCGGTGATGTTTTATTTCGGATTCATCTCAATGAAATCGTACCAAAAGCGTTTTGGCGAAGATTTCAGGGAGATTTTCAAGGGCGAAATCAAGTATTTGCAGGACAATATGTTGATGGAATATATCGACGACGACACCTTTATGCTCACAGAATACGGCTCTCACCACATCTACGGCATCATTCCGTTGTTTTACAGTCAGAGATCCAAGGAGGAGATGTTTGAGATGGCAAACCGCATCCTCAACCCCGAAAAGGGCGAGAGCATCTACTTGGAGAAGTACGACCGCAAACAATACGACGCGCCGTCTGTTGCCGCCGACATCATCGTACTCTCACGCGACAAGCAAAACATCCTCCTCATCACACGCGGCAACCACCCCTTCGCCAACTGTCTCGCGTTGCCAGGCGGATTCTACACGCCCGACGACGACACCATCGAGAATTGCGCCGTCCGCGAACTCCGCGAGGAGACTGGCATCTCAATCAACAACGACGACCTGCGCCTCGTAAAAGTATCAAGCGGCAACAACCGTGACCCTCGCGGATGGATTGTCTCTGTGGCGTATCTCGTTGTATTGCAACAAGATGCCAAACCGTTGGCGGATTCCGACGCGATAATGTGCAAGTGGTATCCTGTGGCAGACATTGACAAATTGCAGATGGCATTTGACCACCGCGACATAATCAAGGCAGCCATCGCATAATGTCGTGACTCATCCACATACCGTTTCGCAAAATAAAAATCTTGCCTAAATGTGGGTCAAAAACCATAGATTTGGGCAAGATTTTTAAAATTTTGCCCAAATGTGGGGTAAAAAGTATTGATTTGGGCAAGATTTTTATTATCTTTGTCGCAAAATACACAACAACATGAGAAACACAATTATATGCGCATTAGTCATAATCCTTGCCATCGGATGCAAACAGCAACCCGATTACATCGTTATTGAATCAAAATCAGACAATTGCAAGGTGCTTAATTTGGATCCAGTGTTTGAACCGATACCTTGGGACACCACAACAATCAGCGACATTGTGGATACCATGAAAATAGTTGCTTTGGAAACCTCACCAGAATCAATACTTGCTGGCATTGGCCCAATTAAAATTTATGGAAATCGTATTGTAAACCGTGATATGAACGAAGGCATCGCCATTTTTGACATTAATGGCAAGTACATAAAACATATTCGTCGTGGTCAAGGTCCAGGAGAAATCAATGCTTCTTTTGATTTTGACGCTGACAGTCAATACTTGTACATATTGCAACAAGACAAAATCAGTAAATTTACCCTTGATGGCGAATTTGTGGACAACTATCCACTGCCAGAGAAGTACATGACAAATCCTGATAATATAAAAAAAGTTGATGACGGCTTTTTGTTGTCGCTGCGCCCTTACTCAGATGAAATGTCATACGAAGTATTTCACTTAGACGAAAACCTCAACGAGAAAAATCATTTTGTGTTCGAGCATTCATTGCATTATGGCGGTCAAAGCGGCTTTATGATGACGGACGGCAGGATTGTTTTCTATATGCCAATGACCAATACAATATATCAATTTGACGGCAAGACATTCAGTCCTTATCTCGTTTTCAATTATCCCAAATTCGCCAACACTTTTGAAAACTATTCTGGGGTAACGGATCCACGCGACTTTTCCAAAAAGTATTGTATTCCTGGCAAGTATTTCTTCTCTGGACAAATGTGCCAGGCATCCAACATACTTTACATATCTTTTTGGGACAATTTTCCTCCCATACAGATAAAAAATGCATACGTAGATACCCAAAATGGGAAATTCAGGATACAAGGCCACCCGTCCGACAGAGACAAGCCTTACGAAAACCTTTTGTATTATTGCGGCGGGGTTGGTTGCTCATACAATGATTATATGGTCAGATACATATCTCCCGAATGTTATTTGACTGAACCCAAAATCTCTGAGGAATTGCTTTCTCAGATGAAGGAGGATTTGAAAGAACACGGCATCGATTGGGAGTCCGGCAAGAAGGAAGAAAAGGACAAGGATTGGTATTCAAAATTGGAACATATCTCCGCCGAGGATGTTCTCAAACTCAAAAACGCCAAAGCAGAAGACAACCCCTTGCTGGTGTTCATCAAATTCAAAAACATCCCAGACGGCGGGAAATAATTTTTTTGCGGAACGTGGACAAGCCACGCCCCTACTTTTTCTTGCCCAATACTTCTGTTTTCAAATAATAGGACAGATACCGCGCCATTTCGGCGGAGCGTTTGGCGGACGGATGCCAATCGGCACCGTAGCCAAGGGAGTCGTCTTGCTCCTGGAAATTGAAGGTATATACACGCGCATCGTTGATGACTCGCATTGCAGTTATGGAGTTGACGATGACATCTGAGAGGTGCTGAGCCTGTTGGTAATGCAGCATCGGCGAATTAAGCAGCACAATCTTTGCCGTGGGGTAATGCTGACGGATTTGCTTGACGAAGGCGATGTACGACACGGCAAATTTTTCATAATTATAATTGTTTTCGCTGAGGTCATTGGTGCCGAGACCGAGTACAACAATATCGGGCTTAAACTGCGAAAAATCCCACTTGGTGGTAGTATCGTTGATTAAGGCGTTTTCATAGACACGAGGCATAGGCCAACGGCTACCGGTAATAGTGTCGCCGTAATTCTTGTAAATGCCTATGCCCGACCTCGCCACAACCATAGAGATTGCATCAAGATTTTTGATTGTGATGCCCGCAAACGATTTGGCAAAATTGGAGGTGGAATCGGCAAAGGAATCCTTCTCCGACTGAGCCTCGTTGCCGTAGCCACAAGTAATCGAATTGCCAATAAACTCTATCCTCGGACGTTTTTTGGTGTCAACTTTGAGTACTTTTGCACCGTTGCCAAGCACAAAACCGTGAAATTCGGGAAACACTTGATAAGCCTCAGTTACAAGCATCAACTTCACGGTATGCTCGCCGGCTGCGCACTTGGCGAGTTCAAATTCGCGGACGCCGTCGTCATAACCGTGCGTCGAGAATTTCTTGAATCCGCCGCCGTCCACGCTCACGGCATAATATCCGGCGTTGGCTTTGAGTTTTGCAGAAATGCCTGTGCCATTGAATTTGATTGTGAACGCCGTGCCGGGGTAGCAATAATGCAACACATTGTCCTTATTAACAATGCGACCCTCCAAAAGGAGATTAGGATTGTTGGGGGCAACAACCACCTGCGCCCACACACACTGAACCATCAATGCCAATATTAAAGTCAAAATTATTCTCATATCGTTTCGATTTTTATGTTATACAGTTTTATTGTTTGTTGCTCGGTATCAACACTTTGGGAATCACCCAACTATTGTCGTATGCATGAATATTGATAGGCTTGCCATCCGCATCGAGATACGTGTTTTTGTCCTTTTTGCGGATTTTCCAACATTTGCCATCAATGACTGCCTGTTTGACCAATTCTATTATTTTATGCTGGCTTGCATCAGGATTTTGTGCGCCAATACGTGCGCCAATTTGATTGTTAAGGATATCCATACGACTCGCAATACTGTCTTGCAAAAAATTTTTTCGAGTAGGATCGCTCTCATATTCAAGGCGATTACCCGCTTCATGAGCCTCACCAAGGAGAAGAGCCTTGCGAGAGCCAATTTTTTGAGCAGTCAAAGCCATCCACAAAGTGTGTTTGAATGCGTCCACCATTCCTCCATTGAGGTCTCCATCGAAGTCAACATCCTTGAGACGATTTTGAGCTTCATGACGTACAGTGTCAGCGATTCTGTGGGTACGGAACGCCGCTAAAGGATGACGGCGAACCCACTGCTGCTCTGGGATGCTGAGTTTATGATATGAATCTAAAAATTGAGCGTAAGCCTCACTGCGAGTGAAAGTTACAATAGCAATCACAATCGCCACAATAAACAAAACGCTACTCAATATCGTCACTATCCGTGCTTTCTTGGTCATCTTTTTTTGGTTTGTCGATTATGATTACAAATTCACCCTTTGGCGGTTTTGAAGCGAAAGCATCAATAAGCTCGCTGGGGGTTCCACGAAGCGTTTCTTCATGGAGTTTTGAAATTTCACGAGAGACGGAAACACGACGGTCTGTGCCAAAATGTTCACTGATTTCGGAGAGTAATTTTTGGACACGATATGGAGACTCGTAAATTATTATTGTCATTTCCAACGCAGCAAGAGCGGCAAGACGTTTCTGGCGGCCTTTTTTCTGCGGCAAAAAACCAGCAAACACAAAATTTTCACATCCAAAACCCGAATCCACCAACGCTGGAACAAAAGCAGTTGCTCCTGGCAGACATTCAACGTCAACCCCGAGTGCAATACATGCCCTGACGAGCATGAAACCTGGGTCGGATATTGCAGGCGTACCAGCATCAGAAATCAAAGCGATGTCCTCACCCGCCTGAATGCGCCCAGCATAAAGTTCACACGTCTTGTGCTCATTGAACTTGTGATGGCTCGCCGTGCGCGTCGTGATGTCAAAATGCTTGAGCAACGGCGCAGACGTGCGAGTATCTTCACAGAGTATCAACGAGACATTTTTCAAAACCTCAACGGCACGCGGAGTCATGTCGCTGAGATTGCCTACTGGAGTCGGAACTACGTAAAGTTTTGCCATTGTGTTACTTGCAGGTGGCGGTCTTCTCCACCATCAGCTTCTTGTCGTTATACTTGAAATAATAATTGAAATTGCCTTTCCTTGCGATGATGAAAGTACGCCTCTCACCATTGGCAAGCGTAACATTCTCAGCCCATTGAAATATGTAATCAGCAGCGTATTTCGCATTGAAAGCCTTCATGACCTTGCTATCGACAGCCGAACTTTCGATTTTTTCTGATGACCAAACAACATTACCGTCATTATCATAACGGACGAAAGTATCTGCATATTCAGCAGTGAACGATGTAGGGGTCTTTGTCCAAATAGCTTTCTTGGCAGCCTCCTTGGATACGTGTGAAGTGTATTTTGAGACCACATTCTTCGGCACACTGCCGACCTTGAGAGTATCCTGAGCCGATGCAACAGCGGCGGACATCAATAATGCAAGGCATAAACCGAGTAATTTTGTTATCATAATTGGTTTTATTAATGGTTTATAAGTGTTAAAAATTTTGACAAAGTTACATTTTTTTTCTGTTATATGCCAACAACTGCGAAAATGTTTTTAATTTTGCACCGTTAATTACTGAAAAACACATACAAAACTAAATTCTTATAAAATGAAAAGAGTACTTATCATGGCGGCTCTCATAGCCCCGTTGGCATTTTCATCGTGCAACCAAGCCGAAATTGACAGGCTTCAAGCACAGAACGATAGTCTCCGCAGTGCGGTAACTACCAGCGGCATCAAGCTCGACGACTATTTTGCAGCGTTCAATTCGATTCAGGAAAACATCAACCTCATCAAAGAGAAGGAACAGATCATCTCAGTCAAGACCGGAAACGGCGAAGTGGACAAGGCATCTGCCGACCAAATCAACGAGGACATCACCGCAATCTATGAATTGATGCTCAAAAACAAACAGACCATCAAAGACCTCAATACCAAACTTCAACAGAATGGCTTGAAAAACAAGGAGATGGCGAAGACAATCCAACTTCTCACCGACCAAATCTCAAGCAATGAGAAGGAAATTGGCGACCTCAAGACCAAACTCGAACGCCTCAACATCGACCTCGCCAATGCAGAGCGCAAGGCTGCTGAACTCGATTCTACACTCCAAGAGGCTCAAAACGTCAACGAGGAACTTACTGAGGTCAACAACGCACAGGACGCAGCACTCAACACTGTTTACTACGTAGTTGGCACCAAAAAGGAACTCATCGGACATGGCGTTGTTGACAAAGCCGGCGCATTCAAGGGCTTGAAGATTGGCGACAGCTTCGACAAAAACTACTTCACACAAGTTGATATGCGCAACCTCAACAGCATCAACATCAACGTCAAGAATCCCAAGATTCTCTCCAATCACCCGACAAGCTCCTACAAACTCGTAGAGCGCGGCAAGATTGTTGAGAAACTCGAAATCACCGACCCCGCCGCATTCTGGGAGCGCAGCAAGTTCCTGGTAATTGTGGCTGACTAA
>JAGCRY010000057.1 GCA_017964465.1 Bacteroidales bacterium
GAATGGTAAGCATGATGACTATGTACAATAAATATCTTTTCATATCATTTCATTAAATTCGTCCATTTTTTTATTCGGGATGTTCATACCCTGTTGTGATGTCGTCCGCCTTGGCTGCAAGAAGGTTAGCCTTATGAAGTTCGTTGAAATTGGGTTTTATGCCCTTTTCATACTGCTCGACCATAGCCCTGCGAAGGTCAGCCTCGGCTCTTGCGCGGTCGGCTTCCGCCTTCATACGACGTATTTCGGCATCAATTTCAGCCTGGCGCATGTTGAGTTCAGCCTTGACATTCTTGCCAACAAGCAAATCATAGATATTGATGTCCAAAAGGTCATATCGGCAGACGTTGTTGAGTTCCATTTCCTTCACACGCCCGGTCTTGATTTCCTGGCGTTCACGCTCCTCGTTCACGCGATGGAGAACCTTGTGAGAAATTTCGGGAAGGTTCTTCAAAATGAAATCGAGATTTTCAGCGGTTTCAAACTCCGTCGTTACAGCCTCATTAATACGCCTAAACAAAATGTCCTCGCCGTATCCTGAGAAGAGAAGGTTGAGTTTGCCGCGAATAGTGGCGTTAACCTTTGCGGAAAGCATGATGCCGTCTTTTGTGACGCATGAAACGTCCGGCTCAACCCTTGTCACACAAGGCGTCTTAGCCCATCTGAGAGCCATTTCAAGTGTCCAGTCCTTGGATTCGCAAATCTTTGTGCCCAACTTGAAGTCCATGTTGAGCCCGTCTTTGTCGCCAAGCCTCATCGCCTCGATGACAGGCATTACACTTCCAAACTTTATGAAGTGCTTTTTGAGGTTTTCATAATTTATGCCACGGTCAAAGTCTTCCGGCTCAAGTTCATTAATGTCCTCGTCGCTCATCTTGCCTTCGGCTCTGACTGCCATAAGATTCTTGCTGAAATCCTTCTTACAATTCTCTTTCACGTCTATCGCGGTCTTGAGACCCTTCATGTAGTCATACAAATCCGCTTCGGGGCGTGAATATTCAACAAGATGGTCTTTGGAGAGTGGCGTGCCGTCCTCGGACGGGAGTTTGTGCACGAGGGCATAATTATAAGCCTTCACGAATTTCACGACATCACTGTGAGTGGAGGCAATGTAGCTCATCAATTCATCGGGTGTGAGGTCGAGGTTATATTCATTTGCCTTAATCAACGCCTTGACGAGTTGAGTGATGTCGTTGCCTTGGATATTCTGGCGGATGAGGTCATTCTGGTCGATGCTGATGCCCTTGTTTGAAGCCTTGATGATGTTGGAGACCAGGACGTCAAACTGCTCGTCAGTCATGGAGAACAAGTCCGTCATTGAAAAACTGATGTTTATGCCGGCATTGTGCGCGCGTATCATGACATCCGTGAAACGCTTCACATCACGTTTCATGCGGTAGAGAGTTTTCAGGAGGTCAACCGTCACCTTGAAGCTGTCGGCATATTCAACGACATTCGCTTTGTCAATTGTACGGCTCTCTGAATCAGACATATAGACACCTTCATACTTTGCACGGATGAGGGAGCGGATGATGATATTAAGACCCTCGTCGTCCACAGCGTTTATGAGATTCTTTTCATCAATTTCGATGTCCTCCCTTTTTGCAAGGATGTCGAGGTTGACCAAACGTGAAAAGTTCCTGCCTTTTGAAATAAACTCCATTGCGGTGTCGAACTCGATTTCCAAACCTGCATTCTTCTGGTCAATCCATGCCCTTGCAAAAGATTCAAGCTCTTCACGCTTGTTCATGATTTTGAGAAGGTCTTCCTTGGTGAAAAGTTCATAAATCAGACTTTCTTTGAGAAGTTCAGGCACGTTTTTCGACTTTACCAACTCAATCAATTCAGCGCGACTTGCCGCTTCCCTCTTTTCATCCCTTCCGATAAGTTCAAGCAGGTATTTCTTGTCAACATGGTCGAGCAAGTCCCTCTTTTTAATGAGCAAGTCAAACAAATCTTTTTTGCTGAGGTGCTCGAGCAGACTTTTTTTCTTACAAGTTTTGTATGCAGTTATCATGTGGTTGATGCCGAAATACGGATCAACTTCCACAATGAATCTGAATGAACGGAAAAACATGTCAAAATCATCAGTGGGCACTGTAAAATTGTCCTCCGGGTCTTTGTCCTTGGACACGGCAACGGCGATGTCAAGTCCATTATCGACTTCACGCAAATAGTTGCCCGAAGCCGAATAGCATTTCATGACACGAAGCATTGTCTTATCCTGGTCTTCAGGGTCCTTGAAGCTGATTTTCAACAGACTCATCATGTTGTTCAACGCACTTCTCGGGTGGGCAATTCCGTTCCTTTGGAGGAATTTGCGGAACTGTCTCTTCGTCTTACTCAATTCGGCGCTGTCATCACTATGCGTGATAAGTATGAAAACCACAATCAACAATGCGACTCCACCGCCTATTATCAATACCCATTCGAGTGTATCCATAGTTCTTAGTTTTGTTTTACTCCGTTAACAAATGTGGCAACGTAAGATTCCTTAAAGCCCTGACCTACAAGTTGGGTCCTGAGGGTGTTTGCCTGTTCACGTGTCGCGCAGTCACCAACGGTGTAAACTGTGTATCTGCCTGACTGTGTGGTATTTACTGTGTAGCCCTTGGCTTTCAAGGCGTTAATGCGGTTTTGGATGTCGCTGTTCGGCTGTGAGGCAAACGCACCAATTTGAACGCGGTATGTTGTGCCTTTTGAAGTCGTGGTAGTCGTGGTGGTCTGCTTCGGAGTGTCCTTATCGGCGGATGGACTGCCGATGTTCTGTCCATTCACAATCTTCACGATGTAGGCGTCCTCATATCCCGACTGACGGAGAGTGTTGAGGTTTGCTGCGGCGATGGTCTTGTCGTTTGAAACGCCGGTGTAATAGCGGTAGAGGCCAGCGTCGTTGCGGTCATAATAGAGTTCATTCACATTAAAAGTGCTCAAACCCTGCAAAGTCGGCAATGCTGCAATCTGAACTGCATAAACCGTGGAGCCAAGCATGGAAAGCGGCAAGGCTTCTCCGCTGCGTTTTGCATTGTTGTCAACAACGATTGGCGTGTTTCCATTGATACCTGCATTGAGGGTTTTGAGTTCCTTCTGGACGGTGTTCTGGTAGTTGGCGGATTTTTCAGCAACCTTGCGTGCTGCGGTGAGGTCAACCTTCTTGCCGTTTGTGAACGCTACAACCTGAGACTTTACATAACCCGCATTTTTCGCGAGATTTGCGGTGGCGAGGGCTGCGTCATACGTTTGGAACGTTCCAATATAATAGCGCATCGGGGTGATGCCTTTGAGATTCTGAGCCAAGAAATTCTGAACTGTGGGGAAGTCCACAGGTTCAACCATTTCCTTGTAGATGCCAGCCTCAACACTGAAAACTGTGCCCTGCGGGAATGTGTAGGGCTTCATGCGCTGGTCGTCGCGTGTGTAGTTGAAAGTGCCAATCACAGCCGCATTTGATGACGCAAGGTCGGGAGTGTGGGTCCTTGAAACGGTTGTTGTGTTGGACTTTGCGCCGGTGTTAGACTTTGCGCCAGTGTTGGTCTTTGTGCCAGTTGTGGTGTTGGTCTTTGTGCCGGTATTGGTGTTTGTCTTTGTGCCGGTGGACTTGCCATTGTCGGCGACGTCAACAACCTGGTTTGCAGGCTTTGTGTCCTTCTGATTCTTGGGCTGTGTGGTCTTGGTGGCGTTTGTGGCGGGCTTTGTGCCAGATTCATCCGACTCGTCCATCATGAAGTCCATCGCAATGTCATTATGACGCTCGACAGCACCCGAAACGAGAGAACGGCGTTCACGTTCCGGCTGTTCTCCAAGATAGAGCGCGACGGCGTTTTCCATGTATTGGAGAGCCTGGAGTTTTGCCTCGTTGCCTTCCGAAAGTTGGGTGTACTGCTCCACAAGGCTGAGCTGCTTTGCGGCGAGTTCCTCGTATGACTTTGAAAGATTGAACAGGTCTTCGGCGTTACGCTCCCAACGTTCACCAAGTGCGCTCTTGTCCATGTAGGTGCCTACGTTGCTCTTTTCGAGGCGGATGGACGGAATGTATTTTTTGTATATTTCATATAAGGTGTTGTTGTTGGCGGTGGCGAGCTTGATGCCTTTTATGAGGTTGCTACACTCATTGAGTTCGCTCTCCTGCGCCTTCTGCTCGTAGTATTCATGGACGGCTGTGTTCTCCACGTTTGAATACACACGGAATGTGTCAGCCTCACAACCCTTCTGGACTGCGGCTTCATAGTATCCGGCTATTGCAGCCTCATCGAGGGAGATTTTGTCGATTTTTTTCTTGTCAGCGTCCGTAAGCGGGAGCTTTTCAATTAGCTGACGGTAACGGAGTTTATAGAGATTGGAGTCCTTGTCGAAATCATAATGCTCTAAGGCGACGAGTTTGGGGATTTCAACCGTTTGTGTGGTGTCAACGCCCTGTTTGTGGATGTCGATGTACTTTGTGTAGTCGATTTTTGGGTCGCCCTTACAAAC
>JAGCRY010000058.1 GCA_017964465.1 Bacteroidales bacterium
CAAAATATGGGCTACCGTGCGCTCCACAGCCTTTTGGCTTTAAAAACTGGCAACCCCGAACCTCAGAAGCCCGCGCCACAGCACATATTGACGTGCTATAAAGTTTGCTACGCCATCAAATCAATATTTACGGGTCGCCGCCCAATAGTCAACAGCCTGTATTTCAACAGTATGACGCATTTTAGGCTGTTTGACAACTCCAAAAGCCTCCGCAGCCTCATCGCCGCATACGAACCCATCGAAAGCGTCGTAGAAACAATATCAAAAATTTACAAAGAGGAACAGTCGTCCGGCAGGTACAAACCCAAGAAGCACAGCGGAATGGGTATTAAAGTTTTCTAAAATTTACATTCATAGTCATTATTGAACAAAAAAATTACAATAATCTCCAAAATTTTCATTACCTTTGCGCTCGCACGATTATAGCCGTGCGTCACAAATGGACATCAGAAAACTTGACATATCAGAAAAAGAGAAGGAAATCGAGAAGAAACTCCGCCCGCTCACCTTCGACGACTTCAACGGACAGCAAAAACTCCGCGAAAACCTTGAAGTGTTCGTCAAGGCTGCAAAAATGCGCGGCGAGGCTCTCGACCACATCTTGTTCCACGGCCCTCCGGGTCTTGGCAAGACCACCTTATCTAATATAATAGCCAACGAACTCGGCGTCGGGATGAAAACAACGTCGGGTCCCGTGCTCGACAAGCCCGGCGACCTCGCAGGATTGCTCACAAACCTCGACGAAAAGGACGTACTCTTCATCGACGAAATCCACCGCCTAAGCCCCGTCGTGGAAGAATACCTGTATTCCGCAATGGAGGACTACAAAATCGACATTATGATCGACAAAGGCCCGGCGGCAAGGTCGGTGCAGTTGACATTGAACCCCTTCACCCTCGTAGGCGCAACCACACGCGCAGGTCTTCTGACAGCACCACTCAGGGCAAGGTTTGGCATTAACCTTTTGCTTGAATATTATGATGTCAAAGTATTGACACGCATCATAATACGTGCCGCAGGAATTTTGAAAATAGAGATTGACGAACCCGCCGCCGGAGAGATTGCATCGCGCAGCCGTGGCACTCCACGAATCGCCAATTCGCTCCTGCGCCGCGTCAGGGACTACGCACAGGTGAAAGGCACGGGAGCAATTGACCTCGAAATCACCAAGTACGCCCTCGACAACCTCAACATCGATTCGCTCGGTCTCGACGAGATGGACAACAAGATATTGTGCACCATCATCGACAAGTTTCAGGGCGGGCCTGTGGGAGTCAACACCATCGCGACGGCAGTCGGCGAAGACGCGGGCACCATCGAGGAAGTCTATGAGCCATACCTTATAATGGAGGGACTCATCAAACGGACACCGCGAGGGCGCGTAGTTACAGACTTTGCCTACAAACACTTAGGCAAAAATTATATGCCCACAGACGGCGACGAAGTACAATTGTCGTTGTTTTAGAAAAATAAAAGCGAATTTTACAAAATTTGGTTTGATATTTGCAACAAATAACGATTAGAACTAAAAAACATATCTACAAAGATGATTGAAAAAGGAAAAATAAAAATAGAAGAGACCGACGATACACCGTTGGTAGAGTTCGACATAGAGAAGAACATCCTCAGGATTGCCGGCCCGTCGTTCCCCGAGAACGCGCCTGACTTCTACAACCCCATAATTGCGGAGGTGTGCAACATCGACCCGCAAAGCCCCGGCCAACTTGTTATCGAACTCGAATTTTCCATCCTCAGTTCCGCCTCCAACAAGATGGTATATGAAATGCTCGTCAAGTTGGAGAAAATTTTCTATCTCGGCAAGGCTATGGTAATCAAATGGATATACGAAGGATTCGACGAAGATATGGTCGATGAAGGACTCGGCTACAAGGCAAATCTCAAAATAGATTTTGAACTTGTAGAAAAATAGCGTATCTTTGCACCGCGACTGCAAAAGGCCCCGTAGTTTAGCTGAATAGAACGTAGGATTCCGGTTCCTAAGGTCGTGGGTTTGAATCCCGCCGGGGTCACTAAGAAAATTTTTGCAAAAAAATCGGCAAAAAATTTGGTAGTCTCAAATTTTTGCCGTAATTTCGCAGCGTCAAAAACAAATTAGACGGTCGGTTAGCCAAGCGGTTAGGTACCGGTCTGCAAAACCGTTTAGAGCGGTTCGACTCCGCTACCGACCTCTATTTTTTTCTTTTCTGTAATCAACAATCAATTCCCACAATCAAATTCCTAAAAACATTAATTTCGCACTTATTGGGTTTTTGTGCGTTTTTTTTATTAATTTTGCCATCAAACAATAATACACAAAACATTAGATATGAAAAGACTATCGATTCTGACATTGGCGTTCTGTGCCGCACTATCGGCAAACGCCCAACAAGGCACGTCAGCGCAACAGGATGCCACCATCACGCCATCCAACACGCTGTATTACGACCGCCCCGCCAAGCAATGGACCGAGGCTCTGCCAATAGGCAATTCGCACATCGGAGCGATGATATACGGCGACCCTACCTCTGAGACCATCCAACTCAACGACGAGACTTTTTGGGCGGGTTCTCCACACTCCAACAACAGCGACAGCGCATACGGCCACCTCGCCGAAGTGCAACAACTCATCAAAGACGGCAAGACCGTTGAGGCGCAGGACACCATCAACGCCAAATTCTTCACCGGTCAAAACGGTATGAGTTACCTCACGCTCGGCGAACTCAGGATTTACCACGACGACAAGACGCCCGCGCAAAATTACAGCCGCACCCTCGACCTCAATTCTGCCGTTGCCACAACGTCTTATACAAAAGGCAAGGTAAAATATAACGTTACATCATACGTGTCGTTCCACAGCGACGCGCTCATCCACCGCATCGAAGCCTCCAAAAAAGGCGCGGTGTCATTCTCCGTAGATTACGCCTGCCCGCTCAAAAGCGAGATGAGCCTTTCACGCAATCAAATGACAATCAAGATATTGGGCAAAGACCAAGAAGGCGTAAGAGGCAAATTGGAGGACGTAATGATTGTTGTATTGAGGACCGACGGCGAAGTAGTAAGGGTCGGCGAGCGTCTGCGCGTCTCCAAAGGCAACTACGCCGAAATCCGCGTAACATCCGCCACCAACTTTCTCAACTACCACGACATCAGCGGCAACGCCCAAGATAAGGCTCAATCGGCGATGGACAATTCCCTGAAAGACGACTACAAAGACGACCTGCCAAAACACATCGAGAAGTACGGCGAACAATACCGCCGCGCATCGCTCATCCTGCCCACCAACCAAACCACAACGCAGACCACCGACCTCCGCGTCAAGAATTTCAAGGAACAGGAAGACCCCGCGCTCATCGCGTTGATGTTCAATTACGGCAGATACCTCCTGATTTCGTCGTCGCAGCCCGGCGGACAGCCCGCCAACTTGCAGGGCATTTGGAACAATTCGCCCGACCCCGCTTGGGACAGCAAATACACCATCAACATCAACACCGAAATGAACTATTGGCCGTCCGAAGTTACGAACCTCACCGAATGTAACGAGCCTCTGTTCCATCTCATCAACGAACTCTCCGTTACCGGCACCAAGACCGCGCAAACCCTCTACCACGCCGACGGTTGGGTGGCTCACCACAACACCGACATTTGGCGCGTGGCAGGTCCAATAGACGGATCATTTTGGGGAATGTGGCCCCACGGCGGCGCGTGGCTCGCTCAGCACCTTTGGCAGCATTACCTCTACACCGGCAACAAGGATTTCCTCCGCAATAGTTACCATATTATAAAAGGTACGGCGGATTTTTATATGAGTTTTGCGATACCTTACAACGACTATTTGGTAACGACACCATCAGTATCGCCCGAACACGGCCCCGGCAACAATCCAAGTTCTCTCGCCATTGGCTGCACGATGGACAATCAGATTGTTTTTGATGCATTGAACTCCACGCTCCTTGCATCCGAAATCCTCGACCTCGACGCCGACTACCGCGAAAAACTCCGCGCCACAATCGCCAAACTGCCCCCGATGCAGATCGGCAAGCACAACCAACTCCAAGAATGGCTCGACGACGTTGACGACCCCAAAGACCAACACCGCCACGTGTCGCACCTCTACGGACTCTACCCCTCCAACCAAATCACACCCGGCAAAAATCCGCTCCTGATGGAAGCCGCCAAAAACACCCTCACTCAGCGCGGCGATATGGCTACGGGATGGTCAATTGGTTGGAAGATAAACCTTTGGGCGCGTCTTTTGGACGGCAACCACGCCTACAAAATCATCAAGAATATGCTCACCCTTCTGCCCGCCGACGCCGGTTGGGGCAATTTCCCGGAGGGTCGCACATACCCGAACCTCTTTGACGCGCACCCGCCGTTCCAAATCGACGGCAACTTTGGATTCTGCGCCGGCATCGCCGAAATGCTCCTCCAAAGCCACGACGGCGCGGTTCACTTGTTGCCCGCCCTGCCCGACAATTTGAAGGAAGGCAGTTACAAGGGCTTGGTAGCGAGAGGCGGCTTTGTGGTAGATTTCAATTGGCAAGACGGCAAAATCACCACGGCTGTCATCACATCGCGCATCGGCGGCCTCCTGAGAATCCGCTCCTCAGTACCGTTGCAAGGCGACGGACTCCGCCCCGCAAATCCTTCGGTAAACAATCCGCTCCTTGCGCCCGCCGAAG
>JAGCRY010000059.1 GCA_017964465.1 Bacteroidales bacterium
ATATACATGAAAATTCTCCTTTTGATGTAGGGACATTGTATATTTTCAATGAAACACACAAAAAAGAATCTACAGGTTACGACGCTGCGATTGTGTATTGGTGGAAAAGAATATTGCCGCCCAAAAAAGTTGCAAGATTATTAAATAGGTGAAAACACTTGTTAGGCGATTACATAGAAGTAATTAAAATTCCATGCAGAATCATTTTCCCTTCTTCAAGACCCTAAAACTGAATGGCTAACATCCCATTAGCCCGTTGCCCGCGATGAAGGACATGAAGATGTATCCGCCGTATGAAGAAGTAATAAAACAGTAGGAAGAACAATGAAGACAAGTACCACAACTTACAACTACGTGGACAGCCCCGACGGAATCGTCGCCATATTCGTAAAGAAAGGCGACGGCAAAGCGACACAATACTACGTCGAAAGATTGATACCGACAAAAATTCGTTTATAGTCTTGGCACAATACATTATTACAATATAAAATCTCGACATCCTAAACTACTCCAAACCCTATCCTTTTTCCCCACAATGAAGGGCATAAAGAGGTATCCACCATACAACGAAAACACGGACTATCTATAAAACCATTGCTTTGCACACCCTCGGAGCACACGTTGATATGATTTTAAAAGATTTTTTTCAATAAAAATTCGCCAAACCAAAATTTATTACTAATTTAGCCGTGCAAAAAACGTAAACAACTTTATATGCAAAACACGATAGTAACCATAGCGGCAATTGCGGTTTTGATAACCGTGTGTATTGTCATGTATATCCGCAACAAAAGGCGGACAGAGGCTCTATGGAAAACTATCGACGAATGTAAAAAAGAAACAAAGTCCGCTCAGGAAGCCGCAGTACAGACAAAAGAAAACTGCGAACAAGTGGTCAAGGAGTATAACGCGCTCAATCAGTCGGGTCTCCATATCATCAAGCACAAAAAACAAAAAGAGATTTACAACACCACATACGAGGCAATCAGAAAGTTCATCCACACAGACTCCATCGGCATCGGCATACTCAACGGACTATACAACAGCCTTGATTTCTCATTCTTCAACATTGAAAGTGAGACGATACCTTTTGCGAGGTATAATCTCGACATCTGCAACAACATCAACATCTATTGTTTCACGACCGGCAAAATCGTACTTCTCAACGACTACCAAAAGGAAGTATCCAACTACTTAGACACCGAAAAATACAAAGTCAGCAAAACCATCACAGGCTCTGCGCTTTACATTCCGCTCTACGATGACGACATAATATTCGGCGTGTTGTCAATATTCAACAACGAGCCTCACTATTTCAACGAATACCGCACAAACATCGTGCGCAGCATTGTGTCATATCTGGAGACCGCTATTGTCAATTTCAGCACGGCACGCACATCCGATCGTCAAAACAAACAGTACATTGCACACCGGCTCGAACTCGAACACACGCTCAGCGAACTCCGCAAGAGCCAAAGCGAACTTCTGAAAATTTCAACCGCACTCCGCAACACCGACAATGCCGTGATGCTTCTCGACGGCAATGGAGACATCACATGGATAAACAACTCATTCACAAAGGTCTATGGTTTCACGCTTGAGGAATACACACATATCTCCACGCATTACGAAGACGCACTAAGGCAGAAGGATGCAATCGAGTTTTACAAATTTGTCTATGACAATGCAAAATCGGTGACATTCACATTGCCTCACATCACAAAATCGGGCGACGAAGTATGGGTTCAGACAACGCTCTCCCCGACACTCGACGAACAAGGAAACATTTTGCAGGTTGTAGCTGTGGACACCGACATCACGTCTCTCAAAAAAGCCGAACTCGAAATTGTCAAACAACGCAACGAGATTGAACTCAAAAACAAGGACGTCACAAAATCCATCGAATACGCCTCCACAATCCAACAAGCGTTAATGACCGGGCAGGGCTATCTCCGCCAACGTTTCAAGAAAAGTTTCCTCATCAACCTCCCCAAGGACATCGTATCGGGCGACTTTTTCTGGATGGGCGACAAATTCGGACGCAAATACATGGCTCTCTGCGACTGTGAGGGTCACGGCGTGCCGGGCGCATTTGTATCTATGATGGGCAAAGTGTTCTTAGACGAAATTTTACAGGGCTGCCGCATAGAAGACCCACCTTCAACAATACTCATGAACCTGAACGACAAACTTCAGGAAGCGGTGAACAGCCTTTCATCCAAAGTCGGCGGCATAGACGGCATGGACATGTCATTCTGCATCATCAACTCACGCAACACGCAGGTGCAATACGCCGGAGCATACCGTCCGCTCTACATTGTACGCAAAGGCGAACTAACCACAATCATGCCCGACAAAGTTTCCATCGGCGGCATATCCCCCGACGAAAACTTCCAGTTTGAAGACCACTGGCTCCAACTCGAAGACGGAGACTTCCTCCTTGTATGCTCCGATGGATACGCAGACCAGTTTGGCTCGGAGTTCGGTAAAAAACTCGGACGTCGCAATTTCTCCAACCTAATTATAGAAGCGTCAAAAATGGAAAGTGCCGACGATATGGCCAAATTCTTGTATGACAAGCACATTGAATGGCGCGGCAACCTCGAACAAGTGGACGACATCTCCATCGTGGGAATCGCAATTACACAGGGCGATGATGAAGACGAAGAAGATGATGAATAAATAAAAAAAGATGCTCGGCAAAAAAAATAAAAAAAACCGAGCATCAGAAAAAAGGGGGAAAATAAAAATGGTTATTTCTTTGTGAGTTTCACAACACCATAAGAACCCATCGTGAAATCCAACTTGTCCTTTGCTGTCAATGTAGCCACGTAAGCAACATTGTTAGCAGAACCAGTGGCAACGCCCTTAGCTGCATCGAAGGCGTATGTGATGTTCACTGTTACTTGGTCATACTCAGGGTCGGTATTCTTGGAAAGAGTCTTTAGAACGTAATATTTCAACGTCATAGAAGTCTTGCTCGTTACATCGAGAGTAAGCTCCTTGCCATCCTTCTCGCCCTTCCACGAACTTCTGGCAAATTCATCTTCGGTCAAAAACTTCGCAGAACCTGGGTCTCCGCCATTATTGGGTTCGTCCCCGCCGCTACTACTGCTGCCGCAGGACATCACAACGCAAGCCATCAATACGATGAACATTGCGAATATACTCGTAATTTTTTTCATATTGCTTGTGATTTTGAGTTAATTATCGCGTCAAAGATAACAAAGATATGCTTTACCACCAAATTTTTTTCAATTATCCGCGATTTTTTTGAACGCAAACGTTAACGCTTCGATTATGTCGGACGCGATAACGCCCTGCAAACCAACACTTTCAGCCACAATATCGCCCGCCAATCCGTGAACATAAACACCCATCCGCGCAGCGTCTAATGGCGGATAGCCTTGCGCAAGCAATGCCGCAATCACACCAGTCAAAACATCGCCGCTGCCAGCCGTCGCCATACAGGGATTGCCGGTAGAATTGAAATAAATGTTGCCGTATGCATCGCAAATCGCTGTGTATGCACCCTTCAACACTATTATAATATTGTGTTCACGCGCCTTTTGCGCCAACAACTCAATCCGCCGTATCGAATCCTCCGCACGTCCAAACAGCCGCTCAAACTCTTTCAGATGCGGCGTAAGGATGGTGTTTTTGGGCAACAATGACATCAAATCGGGATTTGCAGCGAGGATGTTGAGCGCGTCGGCATCCATTACAAGCGGTTGAGAGGCAGTTTGCAAAAGTTTTTTGACAGCGGCAACCGTAATGCTGTCCGTGCCGATGCCAGGACCGATGCCAATGGCGGAATATCTGCACAACGTAGGAATGTCGGAAATGATTGTGGAGTTGGAATCTATGCCGATCATAGTTTCAGGTGTTGCAACTTGCAGAATGTCAACTAAATCCGATGGCACATACGCCGTCACCAATCCCGACCCGGCGCGATGGCAAGCCTTGGAACACATAACAGCCGCGCCAGCCTTGCCCTTTGCGCCTGTTATTAATAAGGTGTGCCCGAAAATGCCCTTGTGCGAAAATTTTTTGCGTGGGCGAAACATCTGCCTGATGTCCTGAAACTCCGTATAATAATAATCAGTGTCAATATATGCCGTCTCGCTGTCGTCAATAGTGATTGGCACAATGTCAAAATCTCCTACAAAAACGTGATTTTCAGGCACAAGCATCGAGAGGAACGGACTTTCTATCGTCAACGTCCAATCCGCCCTCACCACGACCTCAGCAACATCTTCTGTATCAGGGTCAATGGTATCGTCAGGGATGGAATTGTCGGCGAGACCCGACGGTATATCAATGGCAATCACAAAATTATAATCACTTGTGCAATAATATACCATTTTTTCGGCTATACCAGTGATTTTGCGATTGAGACCCGACCCAAAGAGCGCGTCGATGTAAATATCCGATTCATTGTAATCGGGCAAAGAATCATATTTGCCAACCGTATGCAAAATGCCCATTTCCTTGGCAATCTTGGCATTATGGGCGCAATCGTCGCTGTATTTGTCGGATTCTAAAAGATAACAATCCACGTCGTAGCCGTGCGAATGAAGTATGCGACCTACGGCAAGACCGTCGCCGCCATTATTGCCGCAGCCACAA
>JAGCRY010000060.1 GCA_017964465.1 Bacteroidales bacterium
CTTGAATGACACTTTCAATTTCGTTTTGCTCGCTGCCGGACTTATTGTTTTTGTGTTCCTGACCATCTCATTCGGACGTTTGGAATTGAGTTTGATTTCGTTTGTGCCGCTCACGGTGAGTTGGTTTTGGATTTTGGGCATTATGTATCTGTTTGATATTAAGTTCAATATCGTCAATATCATCCTCGCGACGTTCATTTTTGGACAGGGCGACGATTACGCCGTCTTTATGACCGAAGGACTTATGTATGAGTACGGCAGGGGCAAGCGCGTGCTCAAATCTTTCAAAAACAGCGTGGCTATCAGCGCGTTGATAATGTTTGTGGGCATCGGTGCGCTTGTTTTTGCCAAGCATCCTGCAATGTCGTCGCTCGGCTTGATTGTGGTGATTGGGATGTTTTCGGTGGTGGCGGCGTCATTCATCTTCCCGCCGTTGTTGTTCGATTATCTCACCAAACGACGCGACGGCACGTTCCGAAAGTCGCCTTACACACTGCGCTCTATACTCTCGTCGGGACTTTATTTTTTAGGTTTTATGACCGTGTGTGGATTGCTGTATATCAGGGCGTTATTCATCAAAGATAATATTGACGGCAAGAAAAAATTTCACCGCCTTATGCAGCGCGTCGCCAAGATTACGCACCATATCCCCGGCGTGCCGTTCCGCGTAGAAAATCCTGACGGCGTTTCGCTCGACAAGCCTTCTGTGATTATTGCTAATCATAGTTCGTCGTTTGACGTGCTGTGCCTGATGACGTTGCATCCGTATTTATTGTTTGTTACCAACGACTCTCAACAGCGCAACCCCTTCTACGGCAGGATTTTACAGAAGGCGGATTTTTATCCCGTGTCGGTAGGGTACGGCGTTTTGGCGGATAAGTTGAGGCGTTTTGTGGATGCGGGATTTTCGGTGGTCGTCTTTCCCGAAGGTACGCGCAGCACCGACGGCAAAATCCATCGTTTTCATCAGGGCGCATTCTTTCTCGCTGAAAATCTTGGACTTCCGATAACTCCCGTGATGATTCACGGTGCGGGCGAGGCTTTCCCGAAGGGCGAACTGATGATTCGTCGTGGCGCAATCACTGTGTGCCTTTCGCAGACCGTGCTGCACGACGACAGCCGTCTTTTTGCCGGCAATCAGTTGGAAGTGTCGCGCAAATTCCGGCATTATTTTATGGATTTGTTTTCAAAATTTGCCGCCGAAGCGCGCACCGTCGATTACTGCAAAAACATCGTCCTCCGCAATTATATTTACAAAGGCGTTGAGGTTTGGAGTACTGTAAGAAAAAATTTAGATGACACCAATCAACTCCTTGACAATTACCACAATCTCGATAAAGCAACTTTTGAAAAATGCGGCTATGGCGAATTGGCATTTCTTTATGCGCTGTTGCATCCCGGCGTGGAAGTAGTTGCCACCGATAAGGAAGAATTTATCGATGTTGCACGGAATTGTCGAGAACTGCCAGGGAATCTACGCTTCGAGGTGAAATCGGTCAATCAACCAAACACGAACACCCCGTCCTCAAATGAAAAAGATTCTGTTGAACTGTCGTCGGCTTCTTCGTTGTTTAGTCCTGAATATGTTTCGCCGTCTTCGTCGGTGTATTCTTCATAGACACGCTCGCCGCCTTCGCTATAATACTCGATGTCCCAAACGGTGTCGCTTTTCTTGGTGAAGATGAGTTTTTCATAGACCCAATACGAACCGCCCGTGTAGTCACAGAAACAACTATATTCGCCGTTTTTGCCTTCGGGGTTGATACCGCCTTGTTCGTAGTCGCAAAATGCCCAATGCATATATTCTTTTGACTGTAACAGCCTGAAAATGCCCATCACCGTCTTGCTCTCGGCGTTCAATTCGTCGTCGAAGATGTAGTCGAGCATATCCCAATTGAGCGGAAACCATCCGAATTTCAGGGGCGGAAGTTCGCCCATCGTTGTAGTTTCGGTGGTGGCGTTTTTGCCCTCACCCGTGGTCTTGATTTTTTTCTTGGTAGAAAAATTGTGTGAGAAGTCGTAGTGTTCTGTCTTGTGGCGATCCTTTTTGCCTCCGATGAGGTAGAAGCCGTTGTTTTGGTAGCGGAATAGGAAGATGTCGCAGTTGCCGTTGTCTAAGTCGTTCTGAATCCTGAGGATGCCCTTGTCGTTGATTGTGATTTTGGCGTTTTTGGAGAGCGGCATATCGTAATGGTGTTTAATCAACGTGTATCCGCCGTTTTTCTCGCCAAAATAGAAGGCGTAGTAGGCGGGACCTTCGGAGCCGTCAAGGTCTTTTGCGGCAAAGAACACGTCATTGATGCCGTCTTTGTTGAGGTCGCCCTCCACGGTTGCAAATATCTTATGTCCGCAGAGGTCGTTGATAGTCTTGCCCTTGTCTTTGAACTGTGCGTTTGCAGCCGTCGCCAAGGCAAGTAGTCCGATTGTTAAAAGTCTTTTCATAATTAATTGGTGTGTTGGGTTTGTTTGTCGGGGCAAATGTAAGGAAAAAAATTCAAAAATCAATATAATAATTCACAAACACAATATAAACCCCGTCTGCATTGATAGTTACGACATCATCAACAGCCTCGTTGAGGGTGCCCATCCAGAGGGCGTCGAAGTCGTAGAGCGGATAGCGGAGGCCTTTGGATGTGAAGTGGTGCGCCTTCCAATTGAAGATGGAGATTTGTGTGCCGGGACGGACGGCAAAATCGGTTGAGCCATTGCAAATTACAAACATTCCGTGGTCGGTGTAGATGCGGACGTCGAGACCCATTTTGTAGTATTCGGTCAGGAGGCTGATGTTGCCGATTGTGTGGTCTTCGCGGCGGCCTGTCGCGCCAACGATGGCGATGCGCTTGAAGCCGTGGTCGCGGGCGTAGATCACGTTTTTGGTTTGGTCGTTGGTTTCTTGTTCCGAAAAAATCCTGATGCGGTCGGCGTACTTCATGCGGACTTCGGGCGTCATCGAATCGCCGTCACCGACGATGCGCCACGGAATGTTGCCACGCATAATGTACGCCTCCGCCGCGCCGTCGCAGCACAGTACGCGGGGCGCGGATTGCAAAAGATGCAGCGGTATGGTGTGCGTGGGATATTCGCCGCCGCCGAGAATCACCGTATCAGGCTGAAAATCAAATGTTATCATTGTTTCCATTGTCAATGTATTGAGTTTTTTCCATCAAATCCCACTTTTTGTAACCATAAACCGCCACAACCGTATAGACCGCGTACAGCACAGCCGTGAAGTAAATCTCTTTGTAAAAATACAGTCCCGAACTTAGCGCGTCGATTATTATCCAAGCAAACCATTGTTCGACATGTTTTTTGGCGAGCATCCACAATGCCACGATGCTCATCGCTGTGGTGAGCGAATCGAAAAACGGCACGTTGCTGTCGGTGTATCTTGTTAATATCCAATAAATTGGCAAAAACAGCACGGCGGTAATTGCGCACAGCACCACAGCCTGACTTGCCGTGGTATGCACTATGCGCAATTCGTTGCCGTTCTGATTTTTTTTGCCAAATTTCCATAACAGAAAACCGTACACGGCGGCTATGATGTAATAAACCTGAATGCCAAAATCGGCGTACAATCCATTTTGGAAAAACACGACTGTATAAATTGCCGGCATAACTATTCCAGTGAGCCACAGCCATATAGAGGCTTTCACTTCTTGCCATAGATAAATAATGCCAATCAGCGTGCCTACGATTTCGAGCCAGTTTTCTGTTATGTAATCAATCATTGTTTAGAACCTTATGCTTGCGTGAAACAAGAAGTTGATTGGAGCCGACGGCGCAAAACCAGCCTCGTATTCGTCGGTACTCCAAGCGTAGATTTTGCCGTTGGAATCCTTGGAAAGTTCGCAGTACGTCCAGCCGTTGTTATCGTACTCGGCTGAAAATACGTTATAGATTGACAATCCGATAGTTAACGACTTTGGCACACGGAAATTGAATGTGTACGAAAAGTCGAGGTCAGTAGTGGAATATTTGTCCAAAAACATCTGATATTCCTTGCCTTTGTATGTGTAATAATCGAAGCCGTTGTTGTGCATATACTGTTTGCCGACAAAGCGCGTTACAATGGAGGCGTTGAAGCCTTTCTTGCTGAATGTGAAGATGTTGTTGGCAATCACATCGGGCGAGAACGATGTAGGCGTGCTGCCCATATCGTAAGGAGTATATATCCATGTTTCCTCGCCGTCGATTTCTACTACCGTTACAAGATTTGCGGTGTAATGCTTGTTGCGGTTGCGACTGAATGTAGCGTTGGCATCCCAACGGAACCAATCGACGGGCTTGTAGGCGGCTTCGAGTTCAATGCCGGTGCGGTAACTGCGACCCGAATTGTCGTTGGAGGCTATCATTTCGCCGATTTCGTTGAGTTGACCAGTCAAGACAAACTGATTTTTGTAGTACATATAATAGAAATTGGCACCTGCCGAAAATACTGTTCCGTTGTGCTTGTAACCAATCTCATAATCAGTGAGTTGCTCGGCTTTGAGATTTGCGCCAACATTGTCCTCAAAATCGTTGCGGGTGGGTTCTTTGTGAGCAATTGCCACCGATGCGTAAGCCTTGTCGTTGCCGGTGATGTCAACAAAAAGACCGGCTTTGGGATTGAAAAAGTCGTAACGGTTGGTCTCTGCAAATTTGATTTGGTTGCCATCATCATCAAAATCGTCGCTCGGACCATTCATCTTGATGCTCGTGTGGCGGTATTGAAGGTCAACAAACGCGCTCAAAAAGTTGGTAATCTGATAGTTGATCTTGCCGTAGATGTTGCCGTCTATTTTCAAGCCATTGTTGTCGTAATACTGATGATTGGAATTGATTTTTACCTTGTCGCACCACAACACATTGCCGAAGTGGTCGCCGTCATACTTGTTCCAACC
>JAGCRY010000061.1 GCA_017964465.1 Bacteroidales bacterium
TATGGCTGACAATTATCTTGAAAAACGTTATGAGGAGGTCTTCGGCAACCGCAAGACCGTCAAAAAAATTGGGCATACCCTCGATTCGCTCCTGTTGAAAAACCGCAGTTGCCGTGGCTACGACCATTCTGTGCGCGTGGGCGAGGATGTCTTGCGCAAAATAGTTGCCGTCAATACCAAAATCCCGTCGGCGAGGAATCAACAGGCGTTGCGTTATAGGCTTGTGACGGCGGACGACGAGGTAGCGGCTGTCAATAAAAACATCAAACTCGGCGGTGCGTTGCCGGAGTTGCATTTGCCGTTTCCTGGCACGGAGCCGCTCTCTTTTATAATAGTGTGCAGCGCCATCGAGCCGGAGCGGTATGTCTATGTAGATCTTGGCATTTCGTTGCAGTCGATGCTATTGAAGGCTGTGGAGATTGGTCTCAACGGCATCATTATTTGTGCCTTCAATGGCAAGGAGATTGCCGACGCATTGCATTTGGATATGCCGCCGCTCGCAGTCTTGGCGGTAGGCAAGAGCGCGGAGAGGTTCCGTCTCGTCGATATGCCGGCAGACGGCAGCGTGAAGTATTACCGCGATGCGGACGGCGTGCATTGCGTGCCGAAGAGGAGTTTGGAGGAGATATTGTTACATTGATGGCGTGATAAAGAAAAACGATTTATTTGCCATTTACCACGGTAGTGTTTCCCCGCATTTTTTCTGCCAAAAATACTTAATATCACCGTGTCTGTCAATTAATTTTTGCAGTTATGAAAAAAATGCCTAATTTTACGCCCTGCAATGAATAATTATTTACTATGACATTAAAGGAGATTTTAAATACCAACGACAGGTACGCCGCATCATCGGGAATGTCGCTTACAGAGGTGACCGAGGGCGTTGCAAAGGCGGAGATGACTGTGGAGGAACGACACCTGAACGGCGGGGGCGTTTGTCAGGGCGGGGCGTTGTTTACCCTCGCCGACCTTGCCATCGCCGCTGTGATGAATAGCCACGGCGTCCTTACATTCGGCATCCAAAATAATATCACTTACCTCCAATCGGCTCAGAAGGGCGACCATTTGACCGCAACCGCCAAGGAGCGTTTCAACCATCCTAAAATCCCGTATTGCGACGTTGAAATCACCAATCAGGACGGCAAACTCATTGCCATTGCCGCCGGACAGGGATACCGCAAGAAAGACACGATGCAGTTTGACGCATTGCAATAATCCGAAACAACAATCAACATCATAAAATGATATACAACGCTAAATATGAGTGCATGTCCCGCGAGGATATGCGTGCCCTCCAAAGCGAGAGGCTCAAACGGACGGTGAAGGTATGTTACGAAAAATCACCGTTTTACAAGAAGAAATTTGACGAACTTGGCATCACGCCCGACGACATCAAGAGTATCGACGACATCGCTAAATTGCCGTTTACCACCAAGCACGACCTCAGGGACGAGTATCCGTTTGGTTTGCAGGTAGTTCCACAGGATCAGGTGGTGAGGATTCACGCGTCAAGCGGCACTACGGGCAAGCCTGTGGTTGACACTTATACCAAAAACGACATCGAAATGTGGGCGGAAGGCGTGGCTCGCGTTATGTCTGCGGGCGGCGTCAAGGCTGGCGACATCGTTCAAAATTCATATGGCTACGGCCTCTTTACGGGCGGACTCGGCGCACACGACGGCGCGGCAAAGCTCGGCGCAGTGCAACTCCCAACCTCCGCCGGCAAGACTGAAAAACAGATTATGCTCATGCAGGATTTTGGCACTACTGTATTGTGCTGCACTCCTTCTTACGGCATGAGGCTAGCCTAAGCCATCCACGCAAGCGATCAGGTGAGCATCGACAATATGAAACTCAAATGCGGTTTCTTCGGCGCAGAGCCTTGGACAGAGGGCATGAGGAAGGAACTCGAAGAAAAACTCCACATCAAGGCATACGACATCTACGGCTTGACCGAAATGTGCGGACCCGGCGTAGGCGGCGAATGTGAATACCAAGACGGCACTCACTTGTGGGAAGATATGTTTTTCCCTGAGATCATCAATCCCGAGACCTTGCAGCCCGTCGCTCCCGGCGAATTTGGCGAACTCGTGTTCACATCGCTCTGCAAGGAGGCCATGCCGATAATCCGTTACCGTACACGCGACCTCACGCGCCTTATCTACGACAAGTGCAAGTGCGGACGCACCGCCGTAAGGATGGACAGGATTCTCGGACGCTCCGACGACATGCTCATCATCCGTGGCGTGAATGTGTTCCCTTCGCAGATTGAGGCGTGCCTGACAGAGTTTCCGGCGTTCCAGCCCTACTACTTCATCACCGTGGACCGCAAGAACAACGAGGATACCTTTGACCTCGATATTGAGCTCCGCGCCGAACTCTACACCCCCGACCCGAAGAAACAGGCTGAATACGTGAAACCGCTTTTCAGCCAGATTGTAAGCATGGTGGGCATCAAACCCAATATCCGCGTCCTTGAGCCCTACGGCATCGAGCGTTCGATGGGTAAGGCAAAGCACGTGCTTGACAAGAGGGATTTCACAAAGTAATTTTTTGTATTATTAATAATAAGGTGGCGGCGTTTTGGATGATGTCGCCACCTTTTTTAGTCCTCCTGGTATTCCAAAATGTCACCCGGCTGACAGTCGAGCGCCTTGCATATCGCCTCCAATGTCGAAAACCTGATTGCCTTCGCCTTGCCGGTCTTGAGGATTGAGAGATTGGCTTGTGTAATGCCGATTCGCTCGGCAAGTTCCTGTGACGACATCTTCCGTCTTGCCATCATCACGTCTACATTCACTATTATGCTCATAATATAATGATTGTTAGATTGTTAAGTCTTGCTCTTCCTTCAATTCCTTGCCCATCAGGATTACTTGTGATATTACCATCAACGAAAGTCCCATTATGAGGAACATGATGTTGCAGTCGTTCTTATATACTATGGAATAGTATGCAAGTTGGATGTGGCTGATGAAGTACTGTGTGACGACGTATGACGCAATCCATTCTACCATGTAGATTGCGCAGAGGATGATGCCGATTTTTTCGATGTTCTTGGACACCTGCGAAATGAAGATTTCGCCCATGCGGATGCTGCGGATTGTTGTAAACACAATGCCTAAAAACCAGATGGCAAATCCTATTATGACAACCGCCAATGTTATGTAAATCCACGTTTGAAAGTTGCCAAACGGTGCGTCGGAGGCGGCGATTTCGAGTTTTGCCTTCTGCATCTTCACCTTGTAGGTCTGATTGTCGCTGGGTGTGCCCACTGAGGAAAAGAGGGACTTGCCCTGTGCATTGGGGACTACATTCACTTCGTAAGTGACTGTGTGGTAGCTGGTGGCGCCGTTGCTGTCTGTTTCGGTGGAGCCGAAGTTGGCAGGGCTGTCCAAAACTTCCAACCTCATCTCGCCAGCGGCGGCAGGTTGTTGCGACGATTCTGTGTAACCTGTGTGGCATGTGCTTGTCAGCACCGACACGACGATTACAAAGAGAAGCATCGTGCAGTAGATTCGTAGTTTGTGATTCATAATCAATAATTATTTATCGTTAAACAATAATTTATTTCGGTGCAAAGATATATTGCCTTTTTTTAACCACCAAATTTTTTTGCAACTTTTTTATCGAAAAACGATAATTTTTTTATGAATAATGAAATCTTGTATCCTGAAATGCATCTGAGCGATAAAAATATCCCAAAAAATTTTTGAAAATAATTTTGCTAATTTCAAAAATCCTTTATAAATTGGCACTCGAAAAGTTTTACAAAATCTATTAAACTAAAAACCATATAACAAATGGAAGGACTCAAAGTAGATGGCCGCATGAAGGTGAAGACCTTGAAGGCCGATTTCAAGAAGACTTTTGGATACGCTCTCCGCGTGTACAACACTCAGAATCACTTTGTTGACGAGGAGCTCTTGCTCGCTAATGTTCGTCAGGACGCAGAAGCCGACAAGTCGGGCGCGTTCAATATCGATCCCGAATGGACTGTTGACGAGTTTGAGAAGGCATTTATGGCTACCTTCGGCATCAAGGTTCAGGTCTATACCCAGGACGACACCGCCCTCGCCGACAACAACTTGAAAATCATCTCCGGCAAGTCGCTCAAGGTTGACGGACGCATGAAGGTAAAGACAGTTCGCGAGAATTTCAAGGAGACCTATGGATTCTGCCTCCGCGTTTACAACACGCAGAATCATTTCGTTGATGATGACGACCTCATCTGCGCTGTTCGTCAGGACGACAACGCCGACAGGTCCGGCGAAATCTCCATCAATCCCGAGTGGACCATCGACGAGTTCGAGAAGAAAATCATGGAGACCTACGGCGTCAAGGTTCAGGTTTACACTCCCGACGACACCAAGCTCGCAGACAACAACATCAAGCTCTTCTGGGGCAACAAGGCGTAAGTCCAAGCATCAGGTTTCATCAGATTTTTAATAATTAAGGGGAAGTCGAAACAATTTCGTTTCGACTTCTTTTTTTGTGTATTGTAGGGTGGGGGACAAAAAAAGCAAGGCGTTATCGCAACGGCTTGCTTTTCTACTTTACTACTTACTCTTTTTTTCCTCAAACAGTATTACTTATGAATAGAAAATTAATCTTGCACTGCTTTCCATTAAATGAGATTGACTACTTTAAAAAATATATGTTGTGTGTTATTTTTCATTACAAAAGTACAATGGATTTGAGGAATAAGAGAATTATTTTATTTCAAGTGCGTGCGAAAATGTTTCATTAATGCTTTTTTTTGTATCAAAAAAGTGCGGATTTGTCTAAATGTATGGTTATTGCTGGTTGTGGTGGGCTTTCTGATATTCGCTTGGAGAAATTCCAAAGTGGGTTTTGAAGGCTGTGGAGAAATGTGAAGAGTCTGTATAACCGACAAGTTCGGCTATTTGCGAGATGTCATTCTGACCTGCTTTCAATAGCCGTGCTGCCTGTTCCATGCGAATGTTGCGCAGGAATTTGCCCGATGATATGCCTGTGATTTCCTTGATTTTGCGGTAGAGGTTGGCGCGGCTTATACCGGCTTCCTGTGCAAGGATGTCGATATTGAAGTCGGGGTTTGAAATGTTGGCATTCACAACCTTCATTACACGTTCCATGAGCGCATCATTGTTGCCTTGCACTTCAACTTTTTCAATGCGTTCTTCCTGTGATACTGCGCCGCTGAATTTGCCTTTGAGACGGCGGATGTTGGCTACGATGTTGTCTATTTGTATTTCCAGTTCCTCCATGTCAAATGGTTTGGGGATGTAGGCATCCGCGCCCGACTTGAGTCCAAGAAGACGGTTTTCAATTGAGATTTTGGATGTGAGCATTATGACGGGTATCTGTGATACCATCGGATTCTCCTTTACGTGTTTCAATAGTTGAATGCCGTCCATTTCTGGCATAACTACGTCGCTGATTATCAAATCGTAATGGTTTGCGAGGATTTTTTTGAGAGCCTGTTTGCCGTCAGGCGCGTAGTCGAAGTTGTAACGGCGCGACAATTCTGTGATGATGAAGTCGGCAATTTCCTTGTCGTCGTCTGCAATGATTATGCTGAGACGGTTTGAGGATGGAGTTTTTGATGAGGACTCTGTATTTTCGCCGCTTATTATCTGCTCAGGTTTGAGGTGTGCGTTGCCTTTTCGGAGTGTAACAGTGAATACAGCGCCCTGTACGCCGTCTGTGCGGTTGTCTGCGGATATGCGTCCTCCATGGAGTATCGTGATGTCGTGGCAGATGTGGAGACCAATGCCTGTGCCTTGTTTGGTGTCTGCACTTTGGTAGAAGCGGTCGAATATTTTTGATTTTTCGGCGTTGTTGATTCCAGTACCGCTGTCTGTTACTTGTATTGAAACGTTTTCGGGGCTGTCATTCAATGAAATAATCACCTCGCCGTTGCTGCTTGTGTATTTGAAGGCGTTGGAGAGCAGGTTTGAAATCACCTTGTCGAAGTTCACTCTGTCAATCCAAGCCATGACGGGCTTGTCGCCGAGGTTGCGGACGAAGTTGATGCCACGTTCTGTCGTGTTGAACTCGTATAGGCGGCATATTGCGTTGATGTATTCACGCATATCAGTTTCCTGACAATGTAATGTCATTTGTTTCTTGTCAATTTTGCGGCTGTCAAGTATTTGAGTTACAAGTTGTTCGAGTCGCTTGGCATTGCGATGGACAGCCACCACAGGTTCGCTTTCGCCGTATTGTTCGCGTATTTTTTTTACTGCGCCGAGTATTATGGTCAGCGGGGAGCGAATGTCGTGTGTGGCGTTGATGAGGAATTTCATCTTGTCGTCGTCGAGTTGTCTCTGTTTGCGACGTTTCCATAGGAATGCCACTGCAAGCAGCGCGATCACTGCCAACAGTTCATAGCATACGTGCGCAATGGTTGATTTGTACCATGGCGGCGTTACTTCCAATGTGATTTGCTTGGTTTTTGTGTAGTTGCCAGAAGACAGTGCACGGATTTCGAGGTTGTATTTTCCAATTGGTATATGATTGAACCTTAGTGTGTTATCTCCAGGTGCGTTGGGCATCCATGGTCCGTTGTTGATGCGGTGTTCGTAGATGATATTGCGCGGATGGCTGAAGTCAAGCAGAGAAAAATCAAAAGACAGCATTGCGTCTTCGTATGACACTATGAATTGGTCGTTTTCAATGTTCGGTATGCCTGAGGAGGCGTGTTTGCCAAGTATGTTGAATCCGGTGATTTTTATGTCGGGCAGTTCGTCTTTGCTGTTGGAAACGGCTATCGGGTCGAATACGGTTAGGCCTTTGGCGGATATGAAACATAATCTGCCGTCGCACGTGGTAAGTCCGCCGGTGAAATATTCTTTGGCAAATAGTCCGTTGCCGTTGATGTGGGCGATGAACGTTTTGTTGTGGCTGTCATACTGCCAAATTCCCGACGATGTGGCACACCAGATGTCGCCGTCTGTCGATTGTGCAATGTGTTTCACCGATTTGTCGTGAAGTCCGCTGCCTTCTGTGAAGCGTCTTACTTCGTTTGTGTCGCTTATAAACAGCCCCTCGTCGGTGCCAATGAGTATGTCGCCTTCTATGGTCTGGCATACTGAAAAACATATCGTTCCGCTTAGTATTGCCTCCGAAAACTTATCTGTCTTTAGGTCATAATAGCATACGCCTGATGCCGTGGCAAGCCAGATGCGCTGCTTATTGTCTGGATATATGTCGAGTACCCAGTTGCTGCATATCTTGGTGCGCAAGGTGTCTGGATCGTCTATCCTGAAGTTCTCATGGGAGCCTGTCCTCGTGTCGTAGATGGTAAGCCCATACAGGTATGTCGATATGAACAGCCTTCCATCACCAGCGTCGGTCATGGCGTTGATGTTTTCACACTGGAACGACGCCATTTTTGAGGATGCTCCAGTTTTTGGATTGTAGGAATATAAAGTGTTGCCTGCCGTTATGTAGTATTTCCCTTGATTGTCACGGCAGATGATTCCTGTGTGTTGTGGGGACTGAGGATGCGCGATGATCTGTCCGTTGTTGTCGATGCCAAAAACACCAGTTTTGCCCGCCGTACACCATAGTGTGGTGCTGTCGCCTTTGCAAACTGACATGATTACGCCTGTGGCATTTGCGCCGTCTGGTACGCTCCATTCTGAGAAGAGTGGCTGTTTCTTGGGTATCATCACAAGCCCCTTGGCAAAACAGCCGAGCCAAATGTTGCCCATTTTGTCGCCGTAGATTGCTGTGATGGTGGTGGAGCTCATGTCGATGTCACGGATGCTGCATTTGACGGGTTCGTACCGGCGGTTGCTTGTATGGAAGACGTAGAGTCCATCGCCATCAGTGCCGATGTAGATGTCATTGCCGTCGCTGTAGGCGCTTCTGATAAATGAGGCAAAGGGCGGTTCTGCGTAATCTACTATTTTGTCAGTGATGAAGGTGATTCCCTTTTGAGATACCACGAGCATTGTGTCTCGGATTTCCACGAGTTTCACGGCAACTCCTCTGTCAAACATAATGCTTTTTACGCCGCTTGAATCGTGCATGGTGATTTCCTTGCCGTAGCCCACTTTCCAAAACCGGCCTTTGCTGTCCTCTGTCATTTGGTTGAAATAGAAGCTGCCGCCGTATGATGTCATGGCGTCATCCTTTTTCTCCAGGTGGTCGCCTTCGAGTTTATATAGCCCGTGTCCCGATGTGCCTACAAGAAGTGTGTCGTTGCGCATTTGAAGGAAGGAGAGTATGCGCGAGTGTGGCGGGTCCACACGGTAGCGCACCAAATTTTCTTCCACGTAGTCGAAACGTGAAAGTCCCATGCGGGTGCCAACCCAAAGGTTGCCTTCGCGATCGCAGAGAAGTTTGGTTACTATGTTGTTGTTTATTGTGAGCGAATCTTCGTAGGAATGATTGTATGTCGTGAAATGGTAACCGTCGAACCTGTTGAGCCCGTTGTCGGTGGCTATCCACACAAAACCGTATTTGTCCTGGCAGATGTCGCTGACTGTACCACCGGAATATCTTTCCGACGGGATGTAATATCCAGTCTGCGCCATTGCTGTCGACAAAAACGTCAATAGACTATATATAATAAGTGTAACGATTATTCGCATTTGATTCGCCTTCGCTTGTTGTAGTTAATTCTTGTGCAAATGTATATAAAAAAATCGTTTTGATTCTTTTTTTGGTTCAAAAATGTGCGAAAATGTTTCAAAAATGTCCATTGGACATAATAGAAACGTTTTCGCAAAACGATGAAACGATTTTCAAAGGTTAATCCGTTGCGGCTGAATAAATTTGTAAAAATTTTCAAAAGTAAATATTTTTTAACGTTTAATCTTATCTTTTTATGAAAGGCAAATATTTCAGAAAAGTAGTTCCGCTACGGCTGAAGGTTTTCCTGCTTACGATGTTTCTTTCATTGTTTTGCGGGATAATTGATGCCTCGGCGCAGAACAAACAGTTCAAGGGCTCTGTTACTGACGACAACGGTCAGCCCTTGCCTGGCGTCACGGTGTATGTGCAAGGCACAACAAACGGCACAATCACCGACTTGGATGGCGAATTCATGATTTCGACGACACCAGGCTCAACACTTATTTTCTCTTTTGTAGGCTATGAGACCGTCAACATGCAAGTTGCCGACAATCTCAAAGTCACCATGCACGAGGAGACGGCAGAAATCGGTGAAGTCGTGGTCGTAGGCTACGGCCAGCAGAAAAAGGCTTCTGTGGTGGGTTCCATCACTCAGACCGATGCCAAGACCCTCGACAGACACTCTGGCGTGCCGTCGCTCGGTTCCGCTCTCACGGGCAACCTCCCCGGCGTGATTACCTCAACTTCTACAGGTATGCCTGGTGAGGAAGATCCTAAAATCATCATCCGTACCCAGACATCCTGGAACAACTCAGACCCTCTCATTCTCGTGGATGGCATTGAGCGTCCGATGAACTCCGTTGACATCTCCTCCGTGGAGAGCATTTCGGTATTGAAAGATGCGTCCGCAACCGCCGTGTATGGTGTCAAGGGTGCAAATGGTGTTATCCTCATCACCACAAAACGTGGTCAGGAAGGCAAGGCACAAGTGCATGTGAAGGCCAATTCCACTGTAAAGGTGGTTTCCAAGCTCCCCGCCAAGTACGATGCTTATAATACATTCTTCATCAAGAACGATGTTGTAATGCGTGAGGCTGCGCTTTCTCCGACTGAATGGGGCAACGTGAAGCAACTTGCTGAAATTGAAAAGTACCGCAACCCCGCAAATGACGAGGAGTGGGACCGTTACCCGAATGTAGATTGGCAGAGTGAATTGTTTAGAAATCATGCAATGTCGTTCAATGCAACGGCTGACGTGTCGGGCGGTACTAAGATTGTAAAGTATTTCGCTGCATTCGACTACACTCATGAAGGCGACCTTTTCAAGGAGTTTTCAAACAGTCGTGGTTACACCTCTGGTTTCGGTTATGACCGTATCAACCTTCGCTCCAACCTCGACTTCGACCTCACAAAGACCACAAAATTCTCCATGAACTTGTTTGGTTCCAATGGTGTTAGGCATTTCCCGTGGGGACAGGGCAGCGACAGCAACAGCTACTGGTCTTCTATTTACCGTACGGCTCCTGACAGCTTCCGTCCTGTATATAGCGACGGCACCTATGGATTCTTCTCGCCTCGTGATGCCGACCAGCCCAACTCTTTGGCGTTCCTCGCTACTTCGGGTGACGAGAAGAGGACTACCACACAAATCAACACCGACTTTATCTTGCAGCAAAATCTCGACATTATCACAAAGGGTTTGAGCTTCAAGGCTGACCTCTCTTATGATAACACAATGGTTGAGACAGGACGTGGTATCAACGACCTTTATCATGATCCGTTCTACAAATGGATTCAGCCAGAAACCGGCGAAGAAGTTTACAAATCCACTCAGAGTGAAGATTATCCTTTCCAAGAGCAGGTACAGTGGTCGAGAAACGGTGGTTCTGTGGATGTTAACCAGACCTGGCGTAAACTCTATTACTCTTTGCAGTTCAACTGGAACAGGACATTTGGCAAGCATGAGGCTACAGCTCTCGCATTGTTCAGCCGTGACAATTACGCAAGGGGCTCCGAGTTCAAGCATTATCGCGAAGACTGGGTATTCCGTGTAACCTACAATTATGCCATGAAGTACTTCCTCGAAGTAAACGGCGCATACAACGGCAGTGAAAAGTTCAGCGACGACCATCGTTTTGCATTCTTCCCGTCGTTCTCGGCAGGTTGGTGTCTCAGCGAAGAGAGTTTTATGAAGAGTCTCGAGTTTATCGACAATATCAAATTCCGTGCTTCTTGGGGTCGTATCGGCGACGACAACATTGGTGGTCGTTGGCTCTACAAAGACCAATATGCATACGGCGGCAATACCCTCATGGGTTCCAGCCCGTCCAACACTCCTTATACTATATACCGCATCTCCTCGCTCGGCAATCCTGACGTACAGTGGGAGACGGTTGAGAAACGCAATTTCGGTGTTGACTTCAGCTTCCTGAATGGTTTGATTAAAGGTTCTGTTGATGTCTTCAATGACAAGCGTACCAACATCCTCGTTAATGGTGGAAGCAGGGCTATTCCTTCTTACTTCGGTGCTACAGCTCCCGTTGCTAACCTCGGCGAAGTTAAGAGCCATGGTTTTGAGGTTTCCATCGGTCTCAACAAGGTATTCAAAAACCATATCCGCGCTTGGGGCAACTTCAACATCACCCACGGCGAAAATGAAGTTGTATTCTCCGACGATCCCGAACTCAAGGCTTCTTACCTCAAAAATCAGGGTTATGCCATCAATCAGACCCGTGCATACCTCGATCACGGTTTCCTCAATTCATGGGATGATGTAATCGGCTCTACCACAAGGGAGACATTTGACCAGAACGTATTACCTGGCGATTACAGGATTGTGGACTTCAACGCTGACGGCATCATCACTACCGATGACCGCGCTCCCTACAAATACTCTTCAATTCCGCAAAATACTTACAGCTACACTGTTGGTGCAGAATACAAGGGCTGGGCTTTGTCATTGCAGTTCTACGGAGTCAACAACGTGACTCGTGAAATTTATTTCCCTGCATTCCACAGCACCTCCAATTGCGTTTTTGAAGAAGGCACTTACTGGAAGAATGATGGCAGCGGCGAGGTTCCTATGCCGAGATGGTCGGTATCCCCTGGACTTGGCTCCGAAGGTACTCGTTACTATTACGATGGCTGGTTTATGCGTCTGAAGAATGCTGAGATTTCCTACACTTTCAGTGGCGAATGGCTTAAGAAGGCTGGCCTCAGCCGCCTGAAGATTTATCTCAATGGTGATAACCTCCTTCTTTGGACAGATATGCCTGACGACCGCGAATCCAACTTCAGCGGTGCTGGCAACGGCTCTAACGGCGCATATCCTACTGTTCGTCGTTTCAACGTAGGTATCGATTTGAACTTTTAATCAAGATTAAAAATGAAAAGGACTTTCAAAAAAATATTAATGGTGCTCGCAGTCGCCGGCCTCGCCGGATGCTCCGAATATTTGGACAAGGAGCCGCTCAGCGACATCGAAGAAAACGATCCCTACAAGAATTTCAAGAATTTCCAGGGATTCGTTGAGGAATTGTACAACAGTATTCCCATCATGACCTCGCAGGAATACCACTGCTGCTGGAATTTCGGTGAGGACGACTATTGGGAGCCGAAAGAGACACGCCTCATGACGTATGCAATCGACCAGGGCAACTTCTGGGGATGGAATGAGTCCTATTATTCCTACTTCAATGTGGGTGGTAGGACAGAAACCACCGAGCGTATGGACAAGGGACACCTCTACACACTCTGCTGGCGTGGCATCAACAAGTGCAACATTGGTCTTGCAAATTTCGACAAGCTCGTGGACGCCACAAGCGAAGAAAGAGACCTCATTAAAGGTCAGCTCCTGTTTTTCAGGGGATGGTTCCATTTCATGCTGATGCAGTATTGGGGCGGACTTCCATACATTGACAATGTATTGGCTGCAAATGAGCCTATGCGCCTCCCGCGTCTCAACTACCAGGAGACCGCTGAAAAGGCTGCTGAAGACTTCCAAGCTGCCGCTGACATTCTCCCAATTGATTGGGATCAGACCACGGCTGGCAAGACTACCCTCGGCAGAAACTGGACTCGCGCCAACAAGATTATGGCGCTTGCTTATCTCGGCAAAGACCTCCTCTGGGCAGGCAGCCCTCTTATGAACAAAGAATCCACTGGTAGTGCAACCTACAATGTTGATTTTTGCAAACGTGCTGCCGACGCTTTCGGTCAGGCTCTCAGCCTCACAGAATCCACTGGCAGGTATGAACTTGCCGACTTTGACCATTACAGCGACATATTCTACACCTACAAGCAGAATATTATTAATGGTGTAAAGGAAGTGATTTTCTATGAAAACCTCTCCGCTGGTAATCCCGGCGCTTGGCGATGGAATCTCGTCAACGACTTCCGTCCTCAGATTATCAACGCATCGGGTATCAAAAACTTCCCCTGTGCCAACTACGTCGATTATTTCGGTATGGCTAATGGCCTTCCGATTCCTGACATCACTAAGAAAGATGCCGAAAGTGGCTATGATCCTGAATATCCTTTCAGAAACCGCGACCCGCGTTTCTACAAGGACATCGTGTATGACGCTGTTCAGTGCGTGAAGGACGGTTCTCAGGTGAAGGACTCGGACGGAAAACCCAACCCCAATCGCCAGTATGCCAGCCTCTACGAAGGTGGCGATTACAGAAGTGAGATTCCTGACAAGGCTTGCTTTACGGGATATATGAACATGAAGTTTGTTTCCCAATACATGAACGATTGGGATGGCTACAAGGACAACAACATTCTCGTGATGCCGATGATGAGGCTTGCCGACGTTTACCTGATGTATGCAGAGGCTGTGGCTCAGGGTTACGGCTCGCCGTCATCCAGCGCACAGGGCTATTCTCTCACCGCTCTCCAGGCTGTCAACAAGATTCGCGCAAGGGCTGGTGTAGCCGATGTAGCTGCTAAGTATGCAGGTTCGCTTGATGGATTCATGAGTGAATTGCAGAGGGAACGTGCTGTGGAACTCGCTTTCGAGGGTCATCGTTTCGTGGATCTCCGCCGTTGGCTGCTCTTGGACAAAGCGCCCTACACCTACAAGAAGGCTGTATATTTTGACCGTGCAACAGATATGAGCGACGCCGTCCGTTTCGCTGATCCCGCCAATGCTCATGTCCTCAACCTCAGAGAGGAAATCCTCTTGGAACGCCACTACTCGGAAAGACACTACTGGTTCCCGTTCCTCAAGGATGATGTCAACATGTACTCCGACTTCAAACAAAATCCGGGTTGGGATTAGTATTAAATGTGTGATGCACATTGCATAATTCTAATATTATTAATCGACACAAAATGAAGAATCGAACAAAAATATATATCCCGATGGTGGCAATGCTACTCGCCTCGCAAGCGTTGGATGTAAGCGCGCAGGAGTGCGACAGTCTTGTGCAGACGGCATTTGGCACCACTGCAAGGGAGGATTTGCTGGGAGGAGTGAGCAGCGTCAACGTCTCGGAGCTCCTCAAAAAAGACTATTATGTCAATTCGCTCGACGACCTCTCCTCATTGGTGAGCGGATACAGCGGCAACAACATTTGGGGACAGAGCCCACTGATTATCGTGGACGGTTCGCCCCGCGAATCCGCATACGTAAGGGCGTCCGAAATTGAATCGATCACGGTGCTCAAAGCCGCTAACGCCGTAGCTCTCTACGGCAGTAAGGGTGCAAAGGGCGTAATTCTCATCACCACCAAGCATGGCAAGGAGGCTGATTTGAGTGTGGACGTAAGAGCCAACACTGGTGTGTTTGTTGCAAAGAGCTTTCCTGAGTATCTCGGCGCGGCAGAATACATGACCCTCTATAACGAGGCATACCGCAACGACGGTCACACCGAAAAGGATTATTACGATGCCGCCACTATTTACAACACGGCAACCGGCACAAATCCTTACCGCTATCCGGACATGAACTTCTACTCGTCTGATTTCTTGAAAAAGGCATACAACCAGACCGACGGCACTGTGGAAATCCACGGTGGCACTGACAAGGCTCGCTATTATGCCAATTTCGGTGTAGAATATGCTGACAACATGGTCAAGTATGGTGACAAGGACAACGACAAGGATCTCAACTTCCATGTACGTGGCAATGTTGATATGTCCATCACCAAGTGGCTCAAGGCTACTACCAATGCCGCCATCAACATCCACAACGATTACCGTGGACGTGGCGACTACTGGAATGCCGCAGCCAATATGCGTCCAAACTGGTACACCCCGCTCGTACCCATCGACATGCTTGATGAGGAAAACAAGGCGATGATGGACATGATTAACGAATCCAACAACATCATCGACGACAAGTACATACTCGGTGGCAACAACGCCAATCAGACCACAGTTTATGGCGACATGCTCAAAGCGGGCTACATCAAGGGTCGTACACGTTCTTTCCTTTTTGATGAACTCCTCACTGCAGACCTCAGCGGCCTTGCATACGGTCTTTCGTTCTCCGCTGGTTTCAGCATCGACTATTGGAACGACTACAACGAGGCTTTCAAGGTAGATTACGCTACATACGAACCCAAATGGTCTAATATGAACGGCAAGGATGTCATCGTTGGACTTCAGAAGTATGGCGAGGACAAAAACTCCACTAACGAGTACGTAGGTCAGAGCTACGACACCCAGACTATCATGGCACGTTTCCAGTTTGACTACAAGAGGTCTTTTGCCGATGTTAACAACCTTAGCGCAACTCTCTTGGGTTGGGGCTACCAACAGGCGGCTTCCAGGGACAACGGACACAACAACTCTGACTCCCACAAGATAAGCAACCTCAACGCCGGACTTCAGGTAAACTACAATTATGACCGCAAGTACTACGTTGAACTCACATCCGCCCTCGTTCATTCGGCAAAACTCGCCGAAGGACACAGAAATGCTCTCTCGCCCTCTGTGGCTTTGGGCTGGCGTCTCAGCAATGAGGACTTCATGAGTGCAGATTTCATCAGCAACTTGAAGCTCAATGTTGCATACTCCATCCTCAATCAGGACATCGACCTCAACGAATGGTACATGTACCAAGGCTCTTACAATGCCAGCGGTAAATGGTATCAGTGGCAGGACGCTACTCAAGGCGGTTGGGCAGCTGCATCGCAGAGGGGCGACAATAAAGACCTCGACTTCATCAAGCGCAAGGAATTCCGCATTGGTATGGAAGGTGGTTTGTTTGACAATATGTTTACCTTCGAGGTCAACTACTTCAACCAGCTTACCGACGGTCTTGTTACCAACGGCGGTTCCACAATCTATCCGTCGTACTTCAACAATATCGGCAGCTTCCTTCCATACGCCAACTTTAATCAGGATTTGAGGAAGGGTGTGGACTTCAGCGTATATTTCAACAAGCAATTTGGCGAGGTTAAGTCATCGCTCGGTTTTGTTGGCATGGCTCAAAACACCGAAGCCAAGAAGCGTGATGAATATTATGCTGATGCATACCGTAACCGTCAGGGCAAAGACCTCAGCACCGCTTGGGGGTATGAATGTGAAGGTTTCTTCCAGAATCAGGCAGAAATCGATGCTCACGCTAAGCAGACATTTGGCGAAGTGAAACCTGGTGACCTCAAGTATAAGGATCAGAACGGCGACGACATCATCGACGGCAAGGACGAAGTTGAACTCGGTGCTACATCACCAAAATTCTTCTACGGCATCAATCTCACCCTCAGCTGGAAAAACTTCACGCTCTTCATGCTCGGCACAGGGCAGGCAGGTGCAGTTGATTTCAAAAACAACGGCTACTATTGGATCAACGGCAACAGCAAGTACAGCGAGGTAGTACGTGGACGTTGGACGGAGGAAACAGCTAATTCAGCTACCTATCCCCGCCTTACCACCGGCAATAATGCCAACAACCTCCGCAACTCCACTTTCTGGAAGTACAGCAAAAACCAGTTCAACCTCTCGACGATACAGCTTACATACGATATGCCGTCAGAATGGTTTGAAGGCAAGGTGGTGAAAGGTTTGAGCGTTTATTTCAACGGCAGAAACCTTTTGATGTTCTCCAAAGAACGCGAATACATGGAGATGGCTATCGGTGCAATGCCGCAGTGCCGCTTCTTCAACTTCGGCGTAAAAGTTAACCTTTAAAAAAACACGCAACCATGATTTTCAAGAAAAACATATACAAACTTCTGGCGTTAGGTATCATGGGGCTCCCGCTCTTTGCGTGCGACGACCTCGTGGACCCCGCCATCGAGAATACCAAGGATCTCGAACAGGTAAAAACCGAATCTGCTTCCGTGCATGGTTTCCTCGTGGATGCCTACACCTCGCTCCCGTCGTATTACGACAATAGTGAGCTTGCCACCGATGACGCCGTGTGCAACGACTACAACAACAACTTCCTCAAGATGGCGACCGGCTCATGGTCTTCCGAAGACGACCCAATGTCACGTTGGGCTGGTTCATACGCTGCCATTCAGTACGTCAACCTCTTCCTCGAGAATATGGAAGGGCAGCGTTACGTAAAGAATGACGACGTAAACGCTCTCTTGAAGCGTCGCTACGAAGGCGAGGCATACGCACTCAGGGGCATTCACCTCTATTATTTGCTACGTGCTCATGCCGGAAAGTCGGGCGGCAGTTTGCTCGGCGTTCAGCTTTTCGACAAGTATCTCGATGTCAACAGCAATTTCGACGTAACTCGCTCCTCATTCTTGGATTGCGTGCAGAAGGCTTTGTCAGACTTGGACAGGGCAGCTGAACTTTTGCCTATGACCTATAATGATTGTACGGCAAATGAGGAAATCCCCGAAAAATTCCAGTCAATGGTGAACGATTTCAATCTCTACAACCGCGCCATGGGCAATGTGGCTCGTCAGCTCGTGGATGGTTTGATTGTGGATACCTACAGGTCAAAACTCACTCTCCTTGCTGCAAGCCCCGCATTCAATGAAGGCGCGACATGGGAGGACGCAGCCAATGCAGCCGCCAAGGTAATCGATTTTGCCGGTGGCATTGGAGGTCTCGCTCCGAATGGTGTCACTTATTATGCTGACGCGGCGGCATTTGATGCCATTAAAGAAGGTTCAAACCCGCAGGAGATTATCTGGAGGGAGAATTATGCTAACAATAGGTCGCAGGAGAGCGATAACTTTCCTCCGACGCTTAATGGCAATGGAAGAATCAATCCGACACAAAATCTCGTTGACGCATTCCCGATGCTAAACGGTCTGCCTATCAGCGACCCTAATTCAGGATATGACCCCGCCAATCCCTACGACAATCGCGATCCTAGGCTTGAACTCTACATCATTCATGACGGTAGCAAGGCAGGTGTAAGCAATAGTGTCATCAACACCAAGCGTGATGCAGGTGATGATGGTATCGACGCCATCCCTAACCGTTCAACACGTACAGGATACTATATGAAGAAGCGCCTTCGCATGGATGTAAACTGTACAGCCGGCTCTGAATCTGACCAGCGTCACATCACTCCGAGGGCTCGTTTCACCGAGATTTTCCTCAATTACGCTGAAGCCGCTAACGAGGCTTGGGGTCCCAAGGGCTCAGGCTCTCACTCTTACAGCGCATACGACGTAATCAAGGCTATTCGTCAGCGTGCCGGCATTGATGCCGCAGACCCGTACCTTGAGCAGTGCGCCGGTGACCAAAACAAGATGCGCGAGCTCATCCGCAACGAGCGCCGTTTGGAGCTTTGCTTCGAGAGCTTCCGTTTCTGGGATCTCCGCCGTTGGAATGTCAACCTCAACGAAACCGCTCGCGGCATGGAAGGCGATGTTGAAGTTCGTGACTATAAGGATTACATGATATACGGTCCTGTTCCTTATTCCGAAACCATGAAATTCGGCAACCTCAAGCAGAACGACGGTTGGCAGTAGTTTAATTAACAATCCGTAAATTTCAAGAAATTATGACAAATTTGAGCAAAATATTGTTGATGGGCTTGAGTCTGCCGGTGATGCTTGCATCCTGCGACAGCAAAGACCAAGAATTCCCCGATTTCGAGACGCAGACCGTCTATTTCGCCAAGCAGTACCCTGTACGCACCGTGGAACTCGGCAACGATGACTACGTGGATCTCACCAACGACAACGCCCACAAGGTCTATATATCCGCCACAATGGGCGGTGCATACGACAATCCGAGGGACATCAACGTGGACATCGCTGTTGACGAGTCGTTGTGCAGCGGTCTTAAATTCGATGATGGCACTGACATTACTCCTATGCCAAGTAGCTACTACACTTTGGCTGCCAATTCTATCAAGATTCCTAAAGGTCAGGTAACTGCTTCTGTAGAAGTTCAGCTCAATGATGCGTTCTTCAACGACCCTCTCTCGCTGACCAAGCATTACGTGATTCCAGTCAAGATGTCTAATGCAACTGGTGTTGATTCAATCATCTCTGCCAAAAACTTCACTCTCTATGCTGTCAAGTACGTCAACGCTTATCATGCTGTTTATGTAAGGCAGAAGGGAAACGAGAACGATAAGGACGAAGAGTTCAAGATTACCACTGTTGACATCAACAACGCTTTGATAAGCTACCCGCTCAAGGATGCAGACGGCAATTCTCACCCCTGCGATTTCAATCTTGACTTCGCATCGGGTAAGATTACCACCAGCACACAGGGGTTCTCCGTCAGCGGCACGGTAAGTTTTGTTGCTCAAGACCCGACCCAGATGCTCGGTTCAAAGCATCCCGACACCGTTTATCTGAATTTCACTGCCTCAAACTCTTCATTGGGCATCAACGAGACCAAAAACGTTGCTCTCAATGTCAAGTACCGTGGCGTGGTGCCAGAAACATTTGAAGTATCAGAAGAATAAAAAATACAAAGACAATTATGAAGAACACAAATCTCTCATACATAATCGTTGCTGCTATGTGCCTAGCATCCTGCGCTGAGTACGAGGTAGCAGACTTCGATGTCGAAAAACCTGAGGAGGTAATATCGGCGGAGCAGCTCTCTTCATACGGAACGCTGCTGGACTACGTATCCCCCTCGTTCAAAATCGGCAACACACTCGACATGCCGACTTTCACGCAGCAAGGCACGGCTACGACCCTCACAACCCACAACTTCAACGAAATCACCTTGAGCGGTGTGTTTTCGCACTCCAAACTTGTCAATGAAGATGGCGTGGTGGGGTCCAAGATTGAAGACTTGGACAACGCAATCCGTTTCGCCAAGGAACACAACATCTCCGTCTATGGACATTCGATTGTCAACTCGGATGTCAATTCCGCCTATCTCAACACCAAGATTGTGGCTGAAAAAAGTGACATTGATGTTCCCATGGCGACTGCGGAAACCATCGACCTCCTCGGTGGCGCAAATTTCGAAGACGCCAAGATGCCTCAGGGCTGGCGTTGTGAACAAGGTAACTCAGAAATCCACGAATATCCAAACGATTACTCAGGCGGTGGCGCAAGGACTTTCGTTGGTTTTGGTGGCTATCATGGCAAGGCTATTTATTGGCGTGAAGTGAACGCAGAATATGGTGCTCAGGCTGCCGATCCGCTTACATTGACAGCGGGCGAATATTCTTTGTCATTCGCAATGGCAGGATGGAAGGCTACACCCGAATATAAGGTGGAAATAGTTGACGCTACGGGCAATGTTGTGGTTACATCTGACCCTTATACAGCAGAACCGAATGCCAACGGTAGCAAAGAGGCTGACCTCACTGCTTCGGAACTCAAAGAACTCCCTTTCTCCATTGCTTCTGATGGCAATTACACAATTCGTTTCACCAACCATACTGGCGGCTTCTCTGAGTTTTTGCTCTTGGCGTGCGAGGTTAATGTTCTCAAACCTGTTGAAGATTATGAGTACACAGACTATCTCGTCAACAATTTTGAGGACAACCAACTGCCGGAGGGCTGGCGTTGTGAACAAGGCAACTCTGAAATTCATGAATATCCCAACGATTATTCAGGCGGTGGTGCAAGGAATTTCGTTGGTTTTGAAGGCTATAAGGGCAAGGCTGTTTATTGGCGTGAGGTGAAGGCTGAATATGGTGCTCTTGCAGACCATCCGCTCACATTGGCAGCAGGTCAATACAAATTGCAATTTGCTATGGCTGGCTGGAAGGCTACTCCCGAATACAAGGTGGAGATTGTTGATGCTACGGGCAACAGCGTCGTTACGTCAAACGCTTATGTAGCAGAACCAAATGCAAATGGCAGTAAGGCTGCAGACATCTCATCTGCAGTACTTCAGGAATTTTCCTTCTCCATCAGTAGCGCTGGCAATTACATCATCAGGTTCATCAACTCGACCGGAGGCTTTTCAGAGTTCTTGCTTTTGGATTGCAAATTGGGAGCCATCAAAAATAATGGTGCTGTAAGCTATGAACCCGTATATTCCGATGCAACCAAGCAAACCGCAGAAGCTGAACTCAAAAAATATGTAACTTCAGTCATTGCTGACAATCCCGATGTTACGGCATGGACAGTGGTTGAAAATTCTGTTTCAAGCAAAAACGTAATTTGGTACAAGGTTCTCGGTGAGAGCTACATAAATTCTGCCTTCAAATACGCCCGCGCTGCAAGCTCCTCTGCAAAATTGTTTGTAAGTGAGGCTGGTCTTGAAGATGCAGACACTCGAGCTGCCCTCATCAACTTTGTGAAAACCACTCCCGAAGTTGACGGCATCAATGTGGTTGTGGCTGTCAAAGAAGAAACTGACCTTTCGTCTGTATTGTCTGACCTCGCTGCCACAGGAAAGTCCATCAGGCTTAACATTCTTTCTGTAGCCGATGCAGCAAGTCTCTCCAAGGCTCTCGCTGCCTACAAGCAGATACCTGAAGCACAGCGTTACGGCATCACATTTGCCTCTACACTTGGCATTTGGGATGAAAACTACAATCGTACCGACGCTTTCGCAGTACTCGCTGACGCATTGAAGTAAAATTCCCATCATTTTTAATTTAGAAAAAAGCCGCGACCGATGTTGTTGCGGCTTTTTTTGTTATCTTTGCGGACGGTTTTTTATGAGCCGTTTAATCAAATTAATAATAACGATGTTAGTAATATCTGCTTGTATTCTGTTGCCACTGCTCATTCTGTGGCTCACGTATAAAATCCCCGTCCTCAACAAGGTGGGCGGCATCATCATTGCCTACATTTTTGGCTGTGCGCTCGGATTGACGGGCATCATCCCCGACGATGAGGCTACACACGCCTTGCAGACCAATGTCGCGACGGCGGCAATACCGTTTGCTATACCGCTGTTGTTATTTTCTGCCGACATCAAATCGTGGACGCGGCTCGCCAAGCCGTTCATTATATCCACAATTGCGGCGTTGATAGCCTGCGCGTTGTCGGTGTTTGTTGGTTTTGAGATTTATGGCAATGGCGACAATGCCGAGACATACTCGTCGGTAGGCGGTATGTTGACAGGACTTTATACAGGCGGCAATGCCAACCTCGCCTCGCTCAAAATCGCCCTTGGAGTTGACGACGCCACATACCTCCTCGTATCGGCGTACAGCACGGTTGCAAGTGCGATTTATCTATTCATAGTGATAATTGTCGGCAAA
>JAGCRY010000062.1 GCA_017964465.1 Bacteroidales bacterium
ATAGAGAGGCACAATGCCCGTAGAGAGCATCGTATTAAGTACCTCCAAACGTTTGAAACGTGCCATAATAATTGTAGTGTTTTGTTATTTAGATTACAGACGCAAAGGTATATAAAATAAGCGAATTGTATGTCATCTGCACGAAAAAAACTTTTATTGGGCGAGTTATGACAACGGGTAAACTCCAAAAAAATAATTTTGGAAAAAAATCAAAAAAAATTTTAGAGATATAAAAATTGTTTCTAATTTAGGGGGCTTTTGAATGGAGCGCAAACAAACATAAAAACGAATAATCAACTGTACAATGAAACGATTAATCATTTCTGCCGCGTGTGCAGCATTGTTGCTTGCAAGCGGCTGCAGCACTTCCAAATATATGGAAGCGCGTTCTGTGCCAATCAACGACGTAGAGATATTTGCGATGCCCAAGGTGGCTTCATTTGACGTGGACCCGGTTCACAAGACGTGGACAGTTACCGTCAAGCGCAAAGACGCAATCGCTATGGGACTGAATGTCAACAATATGCGTGCATACGCACTCGCCATCGCCTGCAAGGACGGCAATCCCGACGCCAAACCCGTTTTCGATGCTATTATGGGCGCGACATACGTGGTCAAGAGTAGCGGCAAGCGTTACGAACTCGAAGTAACCGGCTTCCCCGCAAAGTACAAGGAGTTTCGCGATATGACCGCCGACGACATCGAAATCCTTAAATTCACAGGTCAGGGACAGTCGGAATTTGTGCCGGTGAATGCCGACGAGGTGTCTAAGTTTCACATTTTCAAAAAGTAAACGCTATGAAAAGACTATTGACGACAGCGGCGGCGGCGTTGCTTGCCTTCTCCGTCAACGCACAGATAGTGTCCACCACGTCCAACTCCTCCCATAAATCGACGCAGATTGTGTCCTCATACCACCAACAGGAAGGCGGCGACGTGAGGTGGTTCGTCAAGGCGGGTGTCAACTATTCTGGACTTCAAACCGCCCATGACTACGACGAAATCCACGGCGACCGCTCCCTCGGTTACGCCGGCGAATTTGGTTTCAACAAACAAATCGCCCGCTCGCCGTTCTATTACGGCTTTACAATTGGTGCGTGCAGCAACCTCGGCAAAGAGTACACCGACACCGATTCGGACGTGAGGGATCAGTTGAAAAATTTTAGTTTCAACGACGGCGACCCGCAGCACAACATTTACATTTCGCCACTCAACTTCGGACTCTGCCTCAACCTCGGCATCAAAATTGATGTCGGAGTAGGCGCATTCTACACCGTGGAATATCTGCCCGAATTTGACAACCACGACTGGGGTTTCAACGCAAACGCTGGTCTCTGGCTCGGTCCCATCTACCTCGGCGCACAGGCTCAGCGCGGAATGGAAAACCGCACCGAAGACGAGACCAAAGCCAAAACCTACCTCAGCAACATAATGTTTAGAGTTGGTGTTGGATTTTAAAAAATAAGTTTCAACGCCATCTCTCCTGTGTGCAGCGTGCCTACTTTTGAGGCGCGGAGTTCATAGAGGAGAGAGAGTTGCAAATATTTGGTTATCATATAATTAGCATTAATGGTAACAACGCCGTTGATGCCATTATTGAGACCTTCGAGCATTTGGTACGACGATGCGCCGGTGGTGGCGTGGTCGTCGTACTTGTTTTTTATCAAGCGACTATCAAAGGTGATTGTACCTTTGTTTTCACGGGTGTAGTTGACTGTGAAATTCATCGAGCGAATCCGCGCCGTTGTGGTGTCGATTTTGTTTTTTTTATCACAATTTGACGCGCCCAAACCCAATGTTAACCCGTTTGGAAATTCATATTTAAAATCGACTTTGTCCTCCGTGGCGCGGATGCGGTAACACTTTTCGATGAAATATTCGGAGAAATATTTTTGAATTTTATAACCGCGCTGAATCTTTGTAGAAAAGCCGCCCGCAAAATTCATTTCCACGAAAAAAACGCTCGTTTCATTATTATTATCATCTAATCCATAATAAGTTAACCGATGTTGACGTGCACCGCTCCAATTATTACCAACAAAAAGGAAATCCAAAATTCTAATCCGCGACGTATAATTTTGACGCGAAATTTTGGAAATCAAACTATCGCCTTTCAACAAATTTCCACTGCCATCACGCCGCGCATCTTGACGACGAAAATCAATGTTTGCAGTCATTGAAATTCGGGAAATTAATGACGAAATTTGAGAATCTCCACGTTTGGGATTCAATGATACATTTAAATTCCAATCATTTTGTAACGTATTGATATACTTGCCAGTATGCACAAAATATTTCACATAATCCGCATCGGTTTTATAATATGAAATCTCAAATTCATTCAAGTCCTCGATGCCATCGCCGTCATAATCATTCCAAGCATAATGACCGTTGCCGGCTGTGGTGCGGATGTATTTGTACGCCAACTGTTCCTGATTGCCATTTTCGGATTGTTGGGTGGCGGCAATAATCAATTGATGGTCAAAGAGTTGACAACTACCATTAATCCTACCCGTAAGAGAATTTTGTTTATTGTTTTCGCCACGGTCTTTGCGAAAAACCTCCAACATTTGCAGCGAAAATTTGTCAGGTTTTGCAAGGGTCAATTCGCCTTTTATAAAGGTGGTGGCGTTGCTGTAATTGCAAAAAAAATCGTCGAAATTTGTGCGGTCGGTTATAGAAATATTCACGTTTCCATTTTTGATTTTTTTCACGGCAAATGCACTGATGTCCCGATAGTTAGGCGTGATGGAATCGTGTCGGCTGCGGGATTTTTGCGACAATGACGCGCCCAATGAAAGCGAATCTTTTTTGTATTCGGATTTCAACAAAAATGACAAATATTCGTGCCGAGTTTCCGATTGATTATCATTGTAATAATCCGCCGAAATTGTGTTTTGGATTTTTTTATAATTATTGACTACCGACAACTGATGCGCCACGCCGTCCATCTCTCCGTCTATTTTTGCTGTCAATAAATTGTAATTAACATCTACACAACTACTTACAAATGAAATTCCGCTTGTAGAAAACAATTCTTTGCCGCCTGGATTATAATTTTGCAAATCCCATTTTTCTTGGAAATCGACATTTTTTTCGGTTGTCAACGGTACAAAATTTTTGGAAAAATATCGCCAATTTGTGTGCGCCGAGAGGGTGCGTGTGGTGTCATTTTTGATAATAATCTGTTCCAAATCCGCCGTAAAAGCCGTCGCCCGGTCGGTGGTCGCGGACGGTTGCAAGCGGTCGGCTGTCAACTTGGAAAATGCAGTTTCGAGATTGAAGTTGGTGCGGCTTTTTATATTGCCATCAACACCTAAAAAAATGTAATCGCTGCGCCGTGGACGCGCCATCGTGGAATCCATCGCCGCCGAATCCGCAGCCGCGCCAAGTCCGTCATATTCAGACATGTAGCCCGCAGAATATTGGATGCCACGGTGTTGATATTGGGTTTCCGCATAGATAAAATAATTGTTGTATTGCGTTTCGGAATATTCAAAATCCACAACAATCGACGACTGCGAAGTTATGATATGTTTGATATTAAAAGTGATGCATCCTGCATTATAATCTATCTGATAATCAGCTTCTTCGCCGCGTATTAGTATGTTGCCATCGAGAAAAACTTTCTCCGTGCCAATCAAAACAATGACAGAAGTTGTTGAGTCATTGCCTGTTAGATAATATGGGCCTTGTGAATTGTCTTTGCCAAAAAAATGTTGGCGTCTAAATTTGCCCTTCGTCGCCGCAAAATCTGTGTGCGCCGCTATGGTGTCGCCGTTATTTAAGCCGTTGACGGTAATGAACTCCAACCCCTTGATTTTCTTGGAGAAACGTGCAAGCGAATTGTCATCTCCAACAGCCACAATGTCACCAATGGAGAGCCGTGTGGAATCTTTGGAGGCGGTGATGCGGACGGTGCTGAGTTCGTTGATTTGGTTTGTGACGCCATCGTCGTCCATCGGCATATCAGAATCAAGAATTTCGGCGTCAACAGTTATCCCCCCCGCAACTTTCGCGTTCAAACGCAGGTCGGCGGTGGTGTTTGGCGAGAGGTCGCGACGGTTGCCACTTGCAAAACTCTGCGATACAAAACCGTCGCTTTTTATACTGTCTGACAGAAAGTTGCGACGTTGTGGTGCATTGTCGTCATCTTCGTCCAAATCCACGATGCCCCGCGCCAATTTTGCCACCTGTGACGGCTCTATCGGCACCACTATTGCCGTAGAATCACGCAGCCTCACAGTATCTCGCAAAATGATGGTCTGCGCATCAGCCAAAGCATTGGCTATCAACATAATGACTGCAACAAGGCAAATCCGGCGCATTAGTGGTAATATTTGCCTTTTGAAATGAATTTTTTATTCTCCACGTTCAATTCTATCGTGCAGGTGACGACGCCGTGATCCGACTTGCATTTATCCTGTTTTTCGTTGGTGAAAGTCTGGTCGATGAGGTGGTCGTTATAGACGCAGACCTGCCCCACACGCCCTTGATTGCGGGGATTTTCGGTCACAAGTTCCTGACTTACCATAATGTGGTCGAGGCTCTCATACATTCCGTTGTGGATGTGAGTGTAATAAAAATCCTGATAACTGCGCCGCGCCTGGATGTCCTTGACGTGGTACAGGAGCACATCCCAAACGTTCTGTTTCTTGGCGTCGGGGAGTTTGTGTTCGGGCACTTCGCCAGATATGATGCGTGTTGTAACCGAATTGCCCGTGTCGTTGACGTCGCCAAAAACGACCACAGGCCTCGTCTTATTGCGCATACTCTTCATTAGCAACGCCCTCACAGCAGCGGATTCGGCGGCGCGGAGCATTAACGAGCGCACCTGAGCACGTGCGAGGTCGATAGGATTGCTATCGGATTCGCCGTCGTAAAATATTGGACGTTTGGATTTTAAGTGGACGACGTAGAAGGTTATGAGTCCAAACGGCTTTACTCTGACGTCGGCTTTCAAAACCGGACGCGAGAAGGTGTCGAAAGGCAGAAAAATCTTTTCGTATGAATTGCGTGGCTGCACATAGATGACCGACTCCGGCGGAAAACGGTCGAAGACCTCAAGGTTTTCAATGGGGTATTTGGACAGCAACGCCACGCGGGGCTGGTCGCCGGTCTCGTCAGCAATTACAATCTCCGCATCACGGTAACGGCGGTTATTGTTGACGATGGTTTTGAGTGCCTGTTTATGAAAACATTCCTGAAAACCAATGACATCCGCATTCATCTGGTTGAGCATAAAATTTATCCACGAGGCCTTCCTATTGAACTCTTCCTGCGTAAACTTAAACCCGCCATACACCTCCCTGTTTGGCAGCATAAGGTTCATAAGGTTGAACGTGCCTACTTTAATCGTCTTGACATCCATAATATTGAGTTTTGGTTTGTGTAGGCGAAGATAGAATATTGAAACAAAACTACCAAATAATTTTTTGATTTGCTATTGTAAAAGTCTGATATTTAATGTTTTATAATAAAATTGGACAAATTTAAAGTGACGGTTTAAATTTGTCCAATGATATTTTAACTTCTCAAACTCCAATATTTCAAAATTTTACATCAAATTCATCGTCGTCTGTCCGTCGTCATCCACCCTGACTACCTCAAATTCTGGATCTTCCCAGTCTTCTGGATTGTCCTCAGAATCAGTGGGTTCGGGCTCGGCGGGTGCGTCGGGATTATGCTCAAATTTCATTGTTGCAACCTCGTAATTGCTTACGCGCTTGCCACGGGCACGGAAACTCTTGTCGCCAATAAACTCTACCGCGTTGATGGTCTCCTCGGGACGCCCCTCGTTTTTGCCGCCAAAAGTGATGCGCAGGAGAGGGTAGGGGTCGGCAGTGACGTCATACAACTTGCTGTCGCTACTGTCGCCGAGAAGGTATTGCTCCTTGTCGGAGAGTTCCATCTTGAAACGTTTGAGGTAACAGAACAACAGGTCGTCGTCGTAATATGCCAACGAATAAATCTCCTCAGGGTCAAACTTGCGTATCAGGAAAATGTCGTCGTCAAAATGTGTGCTGAGGTCGTAGCCGGTGATGCGGTAATGTCCTGTTTTACGGATAGTTACAATCTTGTCATCGCCTGAAAATTCGCCGATGTATTCACCGTGTCCGTCGGTGTTTAGTTTGCCGATCGAGGTGTCAAACCAAATGTTCAATCCACCCAATGTGCTTACGCCGTTGGTGATTTTGGTGATTTTGTGGACGGGATATTTGGTGATGATGTTGCCCATTGCGGCGCGGTTTTTCACCGCCAATGTGCCAAAATCGAACTCCCACGAGCGTTTTTTGAGTTTTGCCTTGGGTTTGAGGAGGATTTTCACGACCTCAGCCTCACCGTTGGCATTTGCCGAAAAATATGTAACCTCCGTGTGGTCGGTGCCTTGCGTGAGGTCGTACTCCTTGTCGCGGGTTATACCCTTGACATTGAAGCGTTTGGCGTATGTGATGCCCGTCTTGCCGTCGCGGTAAATGGCATTGTAAATGGTGCGCTCGTCGTTTTTGCGGAAGACGTTGACATAGATGGCGTCGTTGCCAATGAAAAACTTGTCCGAAATCTTTGAAATCGTGTATTTGCCTGTCTTGTGGAACACAATCACTTCGTCCAAGTTGCTGCAATTGCATACAAATTCGTCCTTCTTCAACGCCATTCCCGCAAAGCCTTCCTG
>JAGCRY010000002.1 GCA_017964465.1 Bacteroidales bacterium
TGCGCTGAGTTCTTCGGGCGTGAGTTGGCAAACGTAAGCCTTGCCCTGCTTGATGAGCATCACAGCCCATTCGTAGAGTTGCTCAAAATAATTGGAGGCGTAATACTCGCGGTCGTCCCACTCTGCGCCGAGCCAATGGAGATCTTCGCGGATTGCGTCCACGTACTCCGTCTTTTCGGCGGTGGGGTTGGTGTCGTCGAAACGGACATTCATCTTGCCGTTGTATTTTTTCGCCATACCATAATTGAGGATAATCGACTTGGCGTGGCCGATGTGAAGGTATCCGTTGGGCTCCGGGGGGAAGCGGGTATGCACTTCACCCTTGTAGCCGTCCTGTAAGTCGCCTTCTATTATCTGTTCGATAAAGTTTAGCGAGGCTTTCTTCTCGCTGTTTTCTGTTGCGTTTTCTTTCTTAATTTCTTCCATTTTTGTATTGGATTATTTTATGGTGCAAAGTAACAAAATTTCAAGCAATTTTTTTAATTTTGTCGTCGTTTTTTTAATAATAATGCATAAATTTTACGTAAAATGGGTACAATCAGGCTCGAAGGCATGAAATTTCGCGCCCACGTGGGCACTACGGACGAGGAGCGCAGGGCGGGCAACGATGTTGAAGTGACGGTCTATTATGACTGCGACACGGAGACGCCAGGCATCAGCGACAACCTCAGCGATGCGGTGGATTATTCCAAGATATACGACGCCGTGGCGTGGGAGATGCTCGTGGAGTGCAATCTTATCGAGAACATCGCCCACCGGATTTTGATGCGTATCAAAAGGGAGTTCACGGAGATTTCCAACGTTGGCGTAATCGTAAGGAAACATTATCCGGCGGTTGCGGGGCGGCTGGAGTGCAGCGTTGTGGAGGTGAAAGGATGAATTATCTTTTGTAATGTTCATAATTCCTATTATATTTGCAATCAAAGATATTAACCTTAATAATGCGCAAACAATGAACCACGGAAAAAACACTTGCAATCAGCTCAAGGCTATTCGTCAACAGATTGCGGATGCCAATGGAATCGAATATTGCCCTCACGAATGTACTTTTGAGGGCGAATGTATCGGCACTTGTTCAGCTTGCGAGGGCGAGATGCGGTACATAGAGAGCGAACTGCGCCGTCGTCAGCGGCTCGGCAAAAAGATTGCCGTAGTTGGACTGGCGATGGGATTGTCGGCTACACCGGCGTTGGCGCAAGAACCTGCTGCCACAATACCGGAAGAATGTATTAATGAACTTGATGGCGACGTCTACACCGAAGTGGAAATACCGGAAGTAGTTGAAGTTGAAGAAGAAGTTGAAGATGAGCCATTTTTGGGTATTATAGTGGAACAATTTCCGGAGTTTCCCGGAGGAGAGTTGGCTATGCGCAAGTACATTGCCGACAATATTCGCTATCCTGACGAACCAGGCGGCGAAGATATTGAAGGAGTTGTGTATGTGCGGTTCAAGGTCGATACGCTTGGCAATGTAGGTGATGTGATAGTTGTGCGCGGACTTCATCCATTGTTTGACGCCGAGGCAGTGCGTGTCGTAAAATCTTTTCCGCGATTTGAACCCGCAAGGCAGCGGGGCAAAGCGGTTGGTACGACTCTCACAGTGCCTGTTAAGTTTGTCAGGTCCAATGACAATTCTCCCAAAAAATCAAAAAAAAACAAACAAAAATGAACCACGGAAGAAACACTTGCAACCTTCGAAATGCAGATGACTTGTACTGAGGCAAAATTTATCGGGGTCAACCGCCACCGCATCGGGCGTGATGGCGATGGCGTAACAACGTTGGCGTGTTTTTACGGCTGCCCGTTGCGATGCCATTATTGCCTGAATCCTCAGTGTTTCGATTCCAACTACAAGTGCCGTGTCCTCACGCCAGAAACGCTTTTGGCAGAGGTCATGATTGACGACCTGTATTTTCAGGCGACCGGCGGCGGCGTCACTTTTGGTGGTGGCGAGCCGTGTTTGCAGAGTAGATTTATTGAAGAATTTCGCCGAATAAGCAATCCCGTCTGGAAAATCAACATAGAGACGAGCCTTAATGTCGCCACCGAACATATAGAGCGCGTTGCCGGGTTTGTCCATCAGTTTATAATCGACATAAAAGACATGGATGAGTCTGTGTACAAGGCTTATACGTCGGTTGACAATGAGCGTATATTAGAAAATTTGCGGTACTTGTCGCAGCTAGGATTACAAGACAAATGCAGAATACGCCTGCCGCTGATTCCTGACTACAACACCCACGGTCACATCGAGACAAGCAAAAAAATGCTTGCAGGATTGGGGTTCTCTGATTTTGATGTTTTTGAGTATAAGAGGCGGAAAAGAGCCGTCCGTTAGTCCTTTATGTCGTTGATGATTTTGTTGACGATGTTCTTTGTGCTTGCGATTGTGTTTTGCGCCTGTTTTTCAGGCACGAAGAACATCAGTATGCCTATCACTCCTATAATAAGGTAAATCGTTTTTGAACTTGACATACCTTTTTGTCGTGTCAGGGCAGCTTCGTATGGTGTGACGTTTGTCACTTCTATGGAAGTTTCCTTTGAGTTTCTTGTGTTCGTTTTGGTCAAAGTCAAAGCCACTTTCGCGCTGTCAGCGAGGTATTCTCGACGCAGCACGATACGTGGCTCTCCTTTCGTGTAGATTCCGTTAAGGTTGAATTTGTATTGGAAATATCTGATTTCTATGTTGTTGCGTGTCTTTATGACTTTCAGTTGCGCGTTTGTTGACGTATCTTGGAGACATTCGATGTTCCTTGGGCTGACGTATGTGAAGCCTTCATTGGCGTTTGGTATCCTGATGAATTTCGACTTTTTGTTCCAGTCTATCAGGATGTTCTGGGAGTTGTCTGGCCATACAGCATATAGAAGAAGTCTGCCTTTGATTGCTTTCTGTTTGTTGTCTGGCATCTCGAATGTGTCGTCGGCGTGTATTGTTGTCACTGTACACACTTTGTCTCCGGCGTCCACGTCATTTATCTGTTTGGGATTCACGAGCCTCACACCTTCGAGTTCTGCTGTGGATTTTGAGAATGAATGAGCCATGAAGCCTACAAACCCTGTCATCAGGAATGCAATCCCGATGAGGCATGATAATACCGAAGAATTGTGTATGCTTATTGACATGTCTGCGTGGCGCGTGTTTTTGATAGTTTTAAATTTTTATGACGCAAAGCCGTATTGGAGTTCCTCTTTAGCCTTTTCATACGGGCGCAGTACGTATGTGACGCCGTATTTTGTGCACTGTTCGCGTTTGCGTTCCGGGGTTTCGTTTGCGTAGTATTCCTCAATTTCGTTCCATGCCTGAGTTATGAGTTGGTCACAGGCGGGACGGAGTGATGAAACTTTGGAGTTTGCGCGAGTGCTGATGCTCTGGAGCATTTTCTGGAAGTTGAGTTTTTCAACGAACTGGTCGTAATACACTTTTACCACAGCAATTTTCGGGCAAAGAATCGGTGTGCCGGCTTTCACAACGCGGTCGTTTTCGCCTTTGATAGTTTTTTGTCCCCATTCCAAAACTTCTTTTTCGGTTGTGAGCTCCGGAATGCGCCCGCTCTTTTCATTGAGGCCGTAGAATTTACGTGCCGAGGGTTTAATTTCGCCACGTGCAATCGCCATGTTCAGCACTTGGAGGAAGTGTGATATGTAGATTTTGGCGCGTTTGTAGGCGTCTGTATAGTCCTTGCTGTTAGAGACTTGGCGGTCCTTAGCCTCCTTCTGCATCATCCTCGCCTGCTCGAATATAGGCATGAAGGCCTTGATTTTGGAGAAAGTTGTCTCCTTGAACGCGAGGAGCCTGACATCGTACTTTGTGCCAAATTCAATGATTTTGCTTAAAGCGCGAACCCTCGCGGCGTCTGTATTTGGTAATCTTCTGTATGGCATTTTCTTATGGTTTTAGAGTTTAACTTTTTACATGTCATATTTCAAAACAAGTGCCGAAGTTGACGTATAGGAAGATTTTTTTTAGTGTATTCGCAGTCTTAGCCTCATTTTTCTCCATAATTTGTTTTCATTCCTCAAAATAATCCTTACCTTTGCCCTCGAAACCAATTAACGATAAACATTTACAGATTATGAAAAGACTATTTCAATTTTTGGCAGTGTTTGCCATTGTGAGCGTCGTGTTTGCAGCGTGCGACGACGACGCCTTTGACCGTGAGGACGCTTTTGTGACGGTCACAGTCACTGAAAATGGCGAGTATCAGCATGGGGTCAAGGTCTATATGTTCGAGAAGGACCATTCGCCCAGCTCGTCGTTTTTCAAACCCTTCTACGCCGATGACAAGGCGGTCACAAGTCGTGACGGTAGCGCGGAGTTTGTCTTTGATATTTATGTCAATGATGACGAGACATATTATTTCGCGGTGTTCGATGGCGATGAGTGCTTAGGCAGCGTCAGGGTCAACATCTGCGGCGGCGAAAGCAAACGTGTGAACATCGACCTCGGTGGCGTTGTGGTTGATAATTACGTCATAAAGAGCATTGTGAACCCCACAATGATGACCGTCCACAATGTCAATTACCAGGGCGACGCGAACAACAGGACATTCCTGCCTATCCAGTTGCCGGCAGGCACAGTGAGGTGGTTCTATTGCGTTTCGTCAAACTTCGCACAGATTCAGTCTACGCTTAAGCTTTCCACTGAACTTTCACGCTATCTCAACCCTGTTGACGGTAGCCTTGGCGACGCACTCAGCACGCTCAGTATAGCAAACGGCAACGCCGACTGCAGTGTGTATTTCATCAAAGACAACGAAAACCTTGACATTTTCTGTGACAAGAGCGGACTGTTCACATATTTCACCGAAGCTACGCGCATGAACATCAACAGCGGCATCGTGGACGTTGACATGGAGTCTTCCGAAGGTGCAAACTGGTATCTCGGCTTCGAGAACCCTGCTCCCGCCACTGACATATACATCTCTATTGAGGTTTGCGCGTTGGTAAGGCAGGAATGAAAAAAAATTAATAATACCGCCCCTAATTTTTGGATTTTATGTTTTTAATGTTAACTTTGCGGTTGGAAAATTAATGGTCAGGACATGAAAAACGAAAAAGCACATAAATTGGCATTGGTTATATCAGCGACGGCATTTGTGTTGATGTCGGGTGCGATGGTTGCGGCGATCTACGTCTCGGAAGGGGACAAGGACAAAGCGACTGCCGTGACTGTTGTGTTGTTGCCGATGATAGTATGTGCAATAGGGTACTTCTTGTTGAAAGCGGTTCTGGAAGGTGTTATGCCAGAAAAAAAAGAAGGACCCAAGGACGATAAGCAAGAGAAAATTGATGTCGTCGTTCAGTCCGCGATAAGCAATGACCGTAGCAAATCTGATGTCAATTCTGGCGAGGGGCTCTCTCAGATAATTTCACAGGTCAACGATGATGTTGCACAGTGGGCGATGGACAAGGTCAATGAAATAACCATACTCCGTAACAATGAAAAGTTCCGCCGTGAATACATCGGTAATGTTTCCCATGAACTTAAGACGCCGCTCACAAACATACAGGGCTATATCGAGACTCTGATAGACGGCGGTCTGAAGGATGAAGAGATAAACATGAAGTATCTCGTGCGTACAGACCGGAACATCAGTCGCCTCATATCCATTGTCCAGGATCTCGACACGATTTCAAAGTTTGAGTCCGGCATGTTGAAAGTTACGATGGAGGATTTCGACCTTGTTGAAGTTGTGGGTGAAGTCCTTGAGTTTAATGAAAAGAAAGCCAGCGACAAACATATTGCTCTGAAAATTGACAACTCGATCGGACAACCCGTCATGGTACATGCTGACAAGAACCGCATATACGAGGTTATCAACAATCTCGTAATAAATTCCATCAACTATGGCAATGAAAACGGCACGACGGAGGTTGTCATAAGCGACATTGAAAACAAGTATCTCCTTGATGTCCGAGACAATGGCATAGGCATTGCGGAGGAGAACGTGGGACGTGTTTTCGAGAGATTTTTCCGTGTCGATAAGTCGCGCAGCCGTGATAGCGGCGGCACAGGTCTCGGGCTTGCGATTGTAAAACACATCATGGAAGCCCATAATGAGATGATAACAGTAAAAAGCAAGATAGGTGTGGGAACCACCTTCTCTATAACACTAAAAAAAGCAAATAATTGACAGATTATGGAAAGCAACAATTACAAGATTCTGTTGGTGGACGACGAGTCCGACATCCTTGAGTTTCTCTCATACAATCTCAAGAAGGCCGGATATAACGTCTTGACAGCCAACAACGGCAGGGACGCCATCAAAATCGCCAAGCAATATCTGCCGCACCTCATCATTCTTGACGTGATGATGCCAGATATGGACGGCATCGAGACGTGCGAGGAGATGCGCAAATTGCCTGTGCTCAATAATACTGTCGTTGCGTTCCTTACCGCCCGCAACGAGGACTATTCGCAGATCGCAGGCTTTGAGGCGGGTGCGGACGACTATATCGCCAAGCCCATCAAGCCAAAAGTGCTCATCAGCCGTGTGAGTGCGCTCCTGAAGCGTTTCGGCAAGAGCGAGGAAGGCACTGAGGGCATGGAGTCTGGCATCATCAAGCATGGCAACCTCGTGATAGACCGTGAAAAATACACAGTAACGAACAATGGCGTGGAACTTTCGTTGCCAAGGAAGGAATTTTCGCTGTTGTTGCTCTTGATTTCAAAACCGGAAAAGGTTTTCACCCGCGACGAAATCTACACCTCGATATGGGGCGACACAATCGTCGTCGGCGACCGCACAATCGACGTTCACATTCGTAAACTCCGCGAGAAAATCGGCGAGGAGTACATCAAGACCGTCAAGGGCGTTGGGTACAAGTTTGTGGATTAAGAAATGAATTTTGTAGAGCCGCAATCTAAAATTGCGGCTCTACTTTTTTTATACCTCGATCCCCAGCACGGTGATGTCGTCGCGCTGTTCGCAATTTTGCATGTATGTGGAGACGTCGTTCCAGATGTAGTCGCGCTGTTCGGGCATCGGGAGGTTGACTGAATTGAGGATGGCGGACACAAACCTTTTTGAGGTGTAACGCTTGCGTTCAGTGTTGTTCTGATCGCTGATTCCGTCGGACGCCATGTAGATGCGGTCGCCGGAGTGAATTTCGAGCGAATGGTCCTCAAATTGCATGCTTGACTCTATGTTTCTGAATTTTCCGCCTATTTCTCGGCGCGATGTCTTGTAAGTTTCGATTTTGTTTAGTTGCTTGATGTAATGGCGTAGCGGGAATTTTGCGCCTTCGTATGTTAGTATTATCCTTGAATCTGGATATTTCTCAATCTTGCACAGCACAGCCTCCATGCCGTCGTTGTTTTCTGTTTGACGTAGTGCGGCGCGGACGGACTTGTTGAGCTCGTCGAGAATCGTGGCAGGGGAGTATATTTTCCTTTGTTTTGCTATTTGGTCGAGCAGGTTTACACCGATGAGGCTCATGAATGCTCCAGGCACGCCGTGTCCTGTGCAGTCGATGACGCCGAAAATGTGGATTTCCTTTTCTGTATCCACTTCGCGGTGGTACCAATAGAAATCACCGCTAACTATGTCTTTTGGGTTATATATGACGAATGAGTTGAAGTAATAGTTTAAGTCAGATTCCGTAGGCAGGGCTGCGCTCTGTATGGTCTGTGCGTAGCGTATGGAGCCTATTATTTTTTCTTTGTTGCTTTCGAGTTGTTCGTTAATTTGGTTGAGGTATGAAGCCTGTGACTCGAGTTCTTCCTTTTGTGCGTTGATTTCTGCGTTTTTCTCATTGAGCATCTGGTTGCTCTTCTTCTTGTCGCTGTGGAGTTTGCTGATGTAAACGAGGCCTACTAACACTGCGCCGAGTAGCGAGATGACGATCATTAGAGCGTTGCTGGTCGTGTTGAGTTTCATTGCCGTCTGCTGCATGAAAGCGTTTTGCTTGATGATGCGATCTTCCTGTATGCGTGTCATGTTCATCTGGCCGTAGAGGCCGTCGGCGTTGTTGTCGTCAATTTGTACAGTGCTGAGGTCTATGTTTTTGGGCACTTGTCTGCCGGAGAGGATTTCTTCGGCGGTCTTGATTGCCTCCTCGCTGCCGTCGGGGTAGAAGAATGTTGCGTCTATCTTGCCGTCCAATACCGCTTTTATGCCTCCGTTTTCGCCGGACGCTCCGTCTGTGCCTATTATGATTATGTTTTCGGGGTTTATGCCAGCCTCTTTGAGCGCGTCGTATGCGCCTATTGCCATGTCGTCGTTATGGGAGTAGATTATGTCAGGGAGCTCTTTTCCCTCGTTGATGTATTCCGCCATTTTTTGTTTGGCCTTTTCTGTGCTCCATTCGCAATATAGGTCGCCAATGTGAGTGATTTTTTTCTCACTGTATTTTCCGTTGATTCTGCTGTTGAAACCGGTTCCGCGTTCGACAGCCGCCGATGCGCCTGTTTGTCCGTGGAGTTCGAGGATTTTGCTGCCCGGTGCGCAGAACAGACCGACGTAGTCGGCGGCTTTTTCGCCTATCACGGTGTTGTTTGCGCCGATGAAGCATGTGTAGCTGTCGTTGCCGGTCTTGCGGTCGATGAGGATTACGGGTATTCCTTTGTTGTAAACTTCTGTAACGACGGGCGTGAGGGCTTCGGCTTCGTTTGGAGACACCATGAGGAGGTCAATGTTCTGCGAAACGAGCCATTTGATGTCCTCTATCTGTTTTTCGTTAGAGTTTTTCCCGTCGGTCATCAGGAGGTTTATGTTTTCGCGTTGCATAGCGTTTGCAATGAGGTGGCGGTTCATTTCCAGACGCCAATGTGTGTCGTATGCGCACTGCGACATGCCAATCCTGTATTGTTTGGTCTCTTCATTGTTGCACGCGGCGACGACCGACAATATGCTGATTGTCAGTAATATATAGTATATGGACTTCAGTCTCGTCATAGTAGCCGTATAGATAGTTGAAGTTAATGTATATTGACGTGTAAATATATAAAATTTTTTACAATTTTTGTTCTCTTGGAGTGATTTTTTTTGCATTTTTTTTACGGATGTTTTGGACATGAAAAAAACGGGCTTGGAAACTATTCCAGACCCGTTTTATGTGGTACCACCAGGAATCGAACCGGGGACACAA
>JAGCRY010000063.1 GCA_017964465.1 Bacteroidales bacterium
CGTTGGCGCAGATTTAACAATCTCATATTCATTGTATTACGACGGTCGTATCCAGGTAGAAATGGATTACAAACCCACCGCCCAAAATCTCCCATTAATGCCAAAATTTGGTATGCGTATGCGCCTCAATCCTGATTTCGTCAACATAAAATATTGCGGTCGCGGCCCTTGGGAAAATTATCCCGACCGCAAACATTCGGCTTTCATTGGCGAATACGAAATGCCGCTCAGTGATTTTCAGACCGATTACATCCACCCGCAGGACAATGGCAACCGCTGCGACGTGTGGCAGTTTGAGATTGGTTCGGGGCGTCGGACGGTTGTCATTGATGGGTGTCAGCCGCTCTGCATCCGCGCTTGGGATTACGGCGAGGAAGATTTGGAGGGCGCAAGGCATCCGCAGGACATCCCTCGCGGCAAGTTCGTAAACCTCAACATTGACCTCAACATCCACGGCGTCGGCGGCGCAGACACGTGGGGCAAACGCACCTTGCCGCAATACACGATTGACGGGAATAAGCCGTGGAAATATGGGTTTGTGTTGGAGGCGAGGTAGCAAAGGGAATGATTATTTTAACAGACAATTTGAGGAAAAACAATTTGTTTGTTAACGAAAAATACACTACCTTTGCGCAAAACATTAATATTATGATTGGTAATACATTAGCAAAACAGCGAACCGCAAACTCAGCGGGCTACGATAGGGTAGTGGAGATGGTTAAATCCGTTCCCACAGAATGTCTTGACGATATTTCAAGGTATATTGGATATGTTTTGTATTGTTACAACGAAAGGGAAGCAAAAATCCGTAATCTTAAAAAAGCCATACAAGAAGGCTATGAAAGCGGCATTTGCGAAGATTTCGACGCTGATTCTTTCCTTCAACAATTAAAAAGCGAACGGAAAAATGGCTAAGTATTCCATTACAAAAGAAGCAAGGGAAGATTTGCGCTCCATTTGGAATTATACCATCGACAATTGGTCTGAAAATCAGGCGGTTATATATTATAATTGTTTGGTGTCCGAATTTGAGGACATAGCGGCTTCCAAGGATAATTTTGACAAAGAATATGCCCATATCCGAGAGGGACTATATTGCCGTCGTTGTCGTAAGCATTTGATTTTTTATGACAAGACCAATGGTAAAACCATAATTGTAAGGGTTTTACACGAAAGAATGGATATAGAATCCAAGTTCTAATTTCCTATCCTTTCCGCCCAAACTTCACAATCACCACAACGGCAGTTATTATCAGAGCAATGCCGATGCAGTTTGGGATGGTGAGCGAGCCGCCAAACACTGTCAGCGACACCGCCAAGGCTGTTATGGGTTCCAATGCGCCGATGATGCTTGCAGGTGTGGAGCCGATGATGTGGATGCTCGACGTTACAAGCGCCAACGACAAAAACGTTGTGAAAAACGACAGCCATCATCAGCACCACAAACTTTTTAGCCCTTCGCCTTTTATAATGAGCAACATCCCAATGAGCAAAACCGCGAATGAATACCTATAAAAAAGTACCGAAACCGGATCCACACCCTGTGCATAAAGTGGCAATGCAAACAGCGGGTTAAGCCCATAACACATCGAGCCGACAATGGCAAGCGCGTATCCTTTGGCTTGCATTGTCGGATGCAAAACATTACTAACCATATCGTTATATCACTGAAACAAGTCCCCTTTATTGGGCAATCACCTCGATTTCCAGCCTTGCGCCCTTTGGCAAATCCTTCACAGCAAACGCCGACCTTGCGGGTGGGTTTGTCGGGAAATATTCGGCATACACCTTGTTCATCGCCGCAAAATCATTGATGTCGGCGAGGAGGCAGGTGGTCTTCACGATGTTTTCGTATGAGAGACCGGCGGCTTTGAGGATTGCGCCGATGTTGTCCATTACGAGTTTAGTCTGTTCCGAGATGTCGGCGGTAGAGAGTTCGCCGGTCTGAGGATTGATGGGAATTTGACCCGATACAAACAACATTCCGCCCGCCATAACAGCCTGTGAATAAGGTCCGATGGCTTTCGGCGCATTGTCAGTGTGGATTATCGTTTTCATTTGTTGATTTGTTGATTTTCGATTTGTTGATTTAGTGATTTTTGATTTTTCCTCGTTCCTCTTTCCTCACTAAATCTCAAAATAAAAAAGCAGACCTGTAAGCCGGATTCTGTTCCTGACCGAAGCCAAGCGCCTGTCATTTATCTACTGACGCCATTGCTGACGCCCTCTAACGACCTACCCCCCGGCTCGGACGAGCAGCCCGAATGATGCCGGTATATTTGGTCTTTCAACCCGCCGATGCACATCCCTGACATCACTGCCAACGATAGTGGGCTCTTACCCCGCTTTCTCACCCTTGCCCTTTCGGGCGGTTGTTTTCTTCTGCATTTGTCATAACCTCACGGCCATCTTCCAGTTAAGAAGGGCGGTTGCTCTGTGTTGCCCGGACTTTCCTCTCCCCTGTTGCCGAAACAGCAGCGGCAGCGACAAGCCGGCCTGCTTAGAAAGATTTTGAGCGGGAAACGGGCCTCGAACCCGCGACCTGTAGCTTGGGAAGCTACCGCTCTACCGACTGAGCTATTCCCGCGACAGAAAATTTTTTAACGGCGCAAAGTTATGCCTTATTTTCGTAAAATCCAAATTTTTCTACGGTATTTTTGCGCGGAAACATTACAATTTTTTCAATATATTCTTCACGCACTTGGGACCGTTGTATATGAAACTCGTGAAAAGTTCAACGAGCGACGCGCCGGCTTCGAGTTTTTCCCTCACGTCGTCCGCGTCCGAAATGCCGCCTACGCCCACGATTGGAATCTCGCCGTTGGTCTTTGTATGGAGATAGCGAATCACTTCCGTGCTGCGTTTTTTTACGGGCTGACCGCTCATTCCGCCGTTGCCGAAAGCCTCAATTTCCTCCTTGGTGTAGTCGATGCCGTCGCGGGCGATTGTGGTGTTTGTGGCGATTATGCCGTCGATGCCGGTCTCGCGCACGATTTCCACGATGTCGTCGAGTTGCTCGTTTGTGAGGTCGGGGGCGATTTTCAGGAGTATTGGCTTGGACGTGGAGAACTTCTTGTCCTCGGCTTTGAGGGCGGAGAGCAACTGTTTCAGCGGCTCTTTGTTTTGGAGTTCGCGGAGGTTTGGCGTGTTGGGGGAGGAGATGTTGATTGCGATGTAATCCACATAGTCGTGCAACGCCTGCAAGTCCTTGATATAGTCGCTGACGGCGTTTTCATTGGGTGTGATTTTGTTCTTTCCGATGTTGCCGCCAACTATAATTTTACTGTACTTTTGTTTAAGTTTTTTTACCAAAGCCTCAACACCATCATTATTGAAACCCATACGGTTGATGAGA
>JAGCRY010000064.1 GCA_017964465.1 Bacteroidales bacterium
GAATTTTTGAGCCTGTAATGCGTTACCACGGCGCACTCCTTGGCAAAACCCTTCACGTGCTCCGCCTCGCGTGCGAAGAACGACTTGGGGATGAAAATCGGGAAATAAGCGTTCTTGTGGCCTGTTGCCTTGAACATCTTGTCGAGTTCGTCGTGCATCTTTTCCCAAATAGAATAGCCGTAAGGCTTGATGACCATACAGCCGCGCACCGCCGAATTTTCGGCTAAGTCTGCGTTGGTAACAAGGTCGGTGTACCACTTGGAGTAGTCCTCCGCCCTCTTGGTGATAAAATCTGCCATTTTTATGATGTATGTTAGTTTTTGCTAATATTTTGAATTGCAAAGGTAAGAAAAAAAATTGGCATACGATGGATTTGTTTGATTTTTTTGTTATTTTTGACGCAAAATTCAAATTAAGTATTATGGCAATATCTCAAAAAATAATTTCTCTCACCGAACTCGCGCTCAAAGACCGCGTGCTGACGCCCGTTGAAAAGACCACAATCATCAACGCCGCCGTAGCCGAGGGAACGTCCGAGGAGGAAGTAACGCAATACATTAATACCGCATTGAAGCACCGCCTCGAATCCCATTATTCCAAGGACGAACTCAAACGTTGCCCTTCGTGCGGTGCGCAAGTGCCGTTGATTGCCGACAAATGTCTGTTTTGCATGCAAGATTTGCCCGTTGACGCGCCCAAGCCGCCGCCATACGTGAAAATCACAAGCGAGGAGGCGGCGGTAATCAATCTTGAAAACGATTTTACCGCAATGCAGCAGCGCGACATCGACAAATGTCCCAACTGTGGTGCCGATTTCCCGTTAATCAGCAACGTCTGTCCATACTGCCACCACGTACTCCGCGAACAGGCTGATTCACAGACGCATATCAACAACCTAATCCACAACATCAACCAAAGCATCCAGCAACTCCGCAACGTGCCAAAGCCGACTTTTATTGAAGTGGTGCAATTCCGCATACAACTAATTATGTTTGTAGTGGCGGCGGTATTGCTTGTGGAGGCAGTGGCGCAGTCGAGCGCGACGTTGGCAGGATGGTCGGCGATGTGCCTTTGCGTGTCGATAGTGGCGTTGCTCGTTACCAAAAAGGAGAATTCGCCCGTTGCCAACGCCGACAATGCCTATTACAACGCACTCTACACGCAGGAAATGTATTCTCGCACCATCGATACGCTGTACGGCGAGGACACTGAGGCAAGAAACCTGCTCAAAAGTTACGACACCGAAATCGCCACCCTCAAAAAAAGCCGCGACGAAAACCGCAAAAAAATCGCCGTAACATTCTTGGTGATAATCGCTGTGGCGGCGTTGTTGCCGCTGTTGAAGTCGGGACCCGTATCCAAATACGAAGACAACCGTCAAAAATATCCCTTGGTGTACCAGGACTCCGAAGTCCGCAAGGTAATCACGCCTTATTCAACTCCCGTGCATAGCAGTTATTCTCCGTATATTGCCGTAAAAGGCGGCGCGACGGCGTGTTTGGAGGTGATACCCGACCCCGAAGATATCAAATTGAACGACTGGCACATTTTGGACGGCACACCGCTCTGCAAACTGAGAATCAGCGGTGTAAAAATCCTATCAACGGGCAGGCAACTTCCAAATTACGACACCGCAAAATTATCGCTCCTCCTCTACGACAAGAACGGCAACCCCATAGAGACCGGCCTCCACGCCACCAATCTTGAAACAATAGACTTCAAAATCAAATGCGCCGACAATATCTACAACCTCCTGAGCCGTGGCGAGGGAAGTTATTACGCCGAATTTGTGTCCGCCGACACCACCGCCGACTTCAAAGCGGTAACAAGCGTGATAGACCGTGCGCAATTTTTTGAGATAACATACGGCAATTAACCCCTAAAAAATTCCACAAAAATGAACGATAGCAAGACAGTGTTCCAATCGGCGAGCGCGAACTTGGAACTACTCCTCAGACAATACAAAAACCAATACCCGCGCAACCTTGGCGCGTTGCTGCGCAATTCCCTGCCGATATTACTGATAATTGTGTCGGTGTTTATACTGCCGTTGGTAACTTTTTTTTACTCGGCGACTTCGCTCAACCTGGGATTTTTGATCGCGATGTTTCTCGTGATCCCGGTGCTGTTTGTGTTCTCGATAATACTGTTAATTAACAACAAGCGTGAAAAAAAGACCGACCCGCAACTCCGTCAGCGCATCGCCTCGCTCCGTCAGGAACTGGACGAGTACAAGAGATACCCCGACGTACAGAAATATTTTGATGGTTTTGACGCACAAGTAATTGCCGTGGAAAAAGAAAAAAAACATTATCGCTCCCGATTCTGGACTATACTCGTAGTCCTGTTTGTGGTGTTTGCGTTATACGGCACATTCAGTATCATCTGGATGAAAAACTATACCAACGTATGCAACCACAGTGTTTTGGGCGGCACAGAAATCCTCGGCTTGAAAAAAAATGTGCCGTTCCTCATTCTGACGCCATTGACTACGGACATCGGCGGTGGCGGCAAGGTGGAGTCCGCAAATGTAGATTTCTATTATCAGGAGAATTGGCTTGCTTTTAAGGAAGTCAACGTTTCCGTGCCAGACACAGCGTCCATCCTGCGCCTTGTAATCACCGACCGCTCCGGCATCCCCGCGCCAGGCTGTCCAAGATTCATATTCAAACCATTGCAAAACAAGGCAATTAATTCGGAGCCGTTCTGCCGAGAAGACAAAGCCTCTTCCAGTTATACTTCCAACTATTTTGAGGGTCTCAAAGCCGCCAGATATTTGCAGGCACACAAGGACAATCTGTATTTCTTGGTGGAAAAAGTGAAGTAGCGGATTGAGATACACAACGTCCACTACCGCTCCCACGGCTTGTCCTCGCCACGCCGCCAACACACCGACACTGCCGGTATCCATCCCAAATATTGGTTGCGGCGGGCGGCGAATTGGAGCGCAAAACCTTTGAATGAAAATTCAGACCCAACGCCCACGGTCATCGGCTGCGAGGAAACGCCGGCGAGTATGCGGAAATTTTCGCGCAGCCGGCATAGTATCCCGATGTGGGCGGTGATGCCGTGGATGAGGC
>JAGCRY010000065.1 GCA_017964465.1 Bacteroidales bacterium
AAAAAACAACGTTGAATATATCAAATCCTACGTTGAAACCAACCTCCCCAACGTGAGAATGATCAACCACGAAGCCACCTATTTAGTATGGTTAGATTTCAGAGGTTTGGGTCTCACTCCCGCCCAATTAGACGATGCAATTATCAACAAATCAAAACTTTGGCTCGATAGCGGCAAAATCTTTGGCGCATCAGGCGAAGGTTTTCAACGCATCAACGCCGCGTGTCCGAGAAGGACATTGGAAGAAGCGATGAACAGATTGAAAAAAATCCTCAACACCTAACCAGGTATTGAGGATTTTTATTTTGAAATTTGTATTACAGAATCGTGGCGAATGGTTACATCTTCACATCCTGTTTGTTTCCGTCATACTTCACAGAAAATTCATTACCCTTTGGATTCGTTGCCGAAACAGCCACAATGGTGAATGTTCTCTCTTTCAACATTCCGGGGAATTCGCCTTCGCGGTCGGAGATGGTGAGGGTCTTGGTAGAGTCGTCGTATGTGAAACGGATTTTTGCAAAACGTCCTGCCTCGTAGCCGTAGTTGACGCCTTCGTCCTCGTATAGTGTGAACTCGCCGTTTTTGCCGGAATAAACATAAAGGCGGATATTGTCGGCTTGCTTTTGGCGGGTGTACTCAATTTCAGGTCCGAACGGAATTATCGAACCACCGCGTACAAAGAGCGGAATCCTTTCGTAAGGTGCGGCAACTGTCTTGGATTCACCGCCTTGCGATGCCACTTCGCCGGTGTAGAAATCGTACCATACTTCGCCTTTCGGGAAGTAAACCTCACGCTCGCGCTCCTTGTATTTGTAAACCGGATTTACCATTATCGACGGGCCAAACATAAACTGATAAGCAATGTTGAGCACGTTTTTGTCGGTGCCAAAATCCATCACCAACGGACGCATAATGGTGTAATCGTCGAAATGTACCTTTGCAGCCAACGAGTAAATGTAGGGCATCAACTTGTAACGCAAATCAAGATAATACTTGATTGATTTGTAGGTGTCTGAATTTTCGGGGGCGATGTTCCACGGCTCGCGGAAGGGGAACTGACCGTGGCTGCGGTACATCGGTGCAAACGCGCCAACCTGATGCCAACGGACGTTGAGTTCGCGCCATTCTTTCAAATCCTCGGTTTCCTTTTTGGTCTTGTCAAATGTCTGTTGTGCTGCTTGGAAGCGTGTTTCAACCGAGAAACCGCCAATGTCCTGACTCCAATACGGAATGCCCGAAATCGAGAAGTTCAAACCGGCTGTAATCTGCGCCTTCAAATCTTCCCAACGTGTGCCAATGTCGCCGCTCCAAGTGGCTGTGGAATAGCGTTGTTCGCCCAAAAATCCTGAACGGGTGAGCAGGAATACACGGTTGTTTTCGGGCGAGAAATTCTGCTCGTTGCCAAAACCGTTTTGATTCCAAGTGGCGGCAGATTGCAGTGCCTTAGCGTCTTTTTTGTCGATACCTTTTTTCTCGATAGCAGTTTCGTAGCCGCGCTGACCGTCGTAAATTGCCTCGGCGTTGACGATTGAATAAGCGTTGAAATATTCGTCAGACGAGCCAAGTTCGGTAGGACCGCAGAGCAATTTGCGGTATTCCATAGGCGTACAGTCGCGAATGTTGGGTTCGGAAGCATCCATCCACCAAGCGTCCATACCGATAGAACCGAGTTTGTCGTAAAGTTGACGCCAGAAAATCTTTCGAGCCTCGGGCGAATAAGCATCGTAGAAGGCATACGTAAAGCCTTTCCAATCGTTGAGCGGGTCGGCAAGCCAGTCGCGAAGGCTGTCTTTCAATGATTGCTGATAGATGAAACCCTTGTCGTTCAACTCCTTGAAATGCTCGACGTTAGGATAGAATTTCGGCCAACACGAAATCATAATTTTAGCGTTCATTGCGTGGATGTCGTCAATCATTTTTTGCGGATTGGAGAATCGTGCGGGGTCAAAATCATAACTGCCCCATTGATTGATAACCCAATAATTCCAGTCCATCACGATGTTGTCGATGGGCAGATGACGCTGACGGAAACCTTTGAGAGCGTCCACAATTTCGTCCTGAGTTTTGTAACGCTCGCGGCTCTGCCAATAGCCCAAAAGCCATTCGGGAGCAATCTGAGCCTTGCCCGTGAGGGTTCTGTAACCTGAAATTACTTCGTCGGAGTTGTTGCCCGCAATGAAGTAATAATCAAGTTGTTGGGTCATTTCAGACCAGAAAGAAAGTTGGTTTTGTTCCTTGGCGTTGACGGGCTTCAACGCACGGAGACCGCAATAAGCCTCGCCGCCGTCGGGAGTCCATTCGATGCGGATGGAGTATTTTTTGCCTTTTTCCATATTGACGTTGAACTTGCGGGCGTTGGGATTCCACGCCGTGCGCCAAATTTTGGAATCAGAACCGAGATAGTCGTCGCTGTAAACAGACTTGCCGTCGATTGTGATAGTTTGGTAGCCCGAATAGTAATGCAAGAAACGATATTCGCCTGATTCATTGGGTTCTATTTCACCTTCAATAACTACGGTAGCATCGCCGAGGCCTTTGGGCAATAGTCGTCCAACAGTCTTAAAGTCCTCATAATAAAGCGAATCCTCGTCTCTTACTATCGGGTCTTGTCCCTTGATGTTGTAAGTGCCGGTGAGTGCGCCTTGTTTGCCGTCTTTATTATAAAGTGTAAACACATCTTTCAAAAACGAATAAGGATTAGGATTGCCAAATCTCATAAGTGAGTATGAGTCAAACATTAAGCCGTAGTTTCTCGACGAAACCACAAACGGCACCGACACCTTAGTATTATATTGGAAAAGTTCCTCGTTTTTGCCCTTGTAGTTCCAATCG
>JAGCRY010000066.1 GCA_017964465.1 Bacteroidales bacterium
AATGGCAAAATCCATATCTTTGTACTGCTTTTTGAGGGCAGCGTAGAGTTTTTTTACTTTTGGAGTGTAACGGTCGAGAAGTTCCTCATAATCAAAGAATTTCTCACCGTCGGCTATGTAGTCGGTGCGCTTGGCAAATTTGATTTCGTTGCCGTTGGTCACAAAACTCGTATTGGAGCCGTGCACCTTCTCCTGCACCACAAAACGCAGGTCGGCGGGGACATTGGCCCTCACCTGCTCCACAAACTCGGTGTTGAAGGAGTTTTCTATCGAACTGTATTTCTTAAATTCCATAGTTGCATAGATTTGGTTAACACCAACAAAATTATGAAAGATTTTTTTCCAAACCAAATTTTTTCCGTAATTTTGTACGTTAAAAAACAAAAAAATTGGAACAAGCACCCAAAATAGCGATAATTGGCGGTGGCGCGTCGGGAGTTTTTTGCGCCATCAACATCAAGGAAACTTGCCCCAAAGCCGATGTGACGGTATTTGAGGCAGGGTTTCAACCGTTGCACAAACTCGCGATGACCGGCGGCGGACGCTGCAACATCACCAACACTTTTGAGGGCGTCGCGGCGTTGCAACAGGTCTATCCTCGCGGCTACAATTTGTTGAAAAAATTGTTTCATGAATTTGACCACAACAGCACCGCCGAATGGTTTGCGCGGCACGGAATCCAATTGTACGCGCAGGACGATTGCAGAATATTCCCGACTTCCAACAGTGCCGCCAAGGTCTGCGACACGCTTCTTTCGACGCTCAACAGGTTGGGTGTGTGGATGTTGACGGGGCGGAAGGCAACTGCAATTTCGGTGGAGAACGACGGCAGATTTTCGATAAAATTTTCTGATGATAACATTGAAGGCAACTATGATTCAGTGGTGATTGCCACGGGCGGTTGGCACAAGGATGCGTTGTATGAATCGTTGGAAGGTCTTGGAATAGAGATGATTGCGCCTGTGCCGTCGCTGTTTTCATTGAAGGTAAAGAGCAACATTCTCACCAACTTGATGGGCGCGTCGGTGGAAAATGCCGTCGTGCAAATTCCCGGTCAAAAATTCCGTGCGGAAGGCGGATTGATGGTAACTCATTTTGGATTTTCGGGTCCGGCGGTCTTGAAATTGTCGTCATACGCGGCGCGGCACCTCGCCGAAAACAATCACAAGTGCGATTTGTTGGTAAATTGGCTCGGAGTGACAGAAGATGCCGCACGGACGTCAATGTCTGACATTGTGGATGTTAACTCCCGCAAATCCGTAGCGTCAGCGCATCCGCGAGACATAACGCAAAGGCTTTGGGAATATTTGTTGAACCGCGCAGAGATTGACCCGACGACCAAATATTCGGAACTCGGCAAGAAAAATCTCAACAAGTTGATAAGCACGTTGACGGCGGATTTGTACCACGTTTCGGGTCGCGGACAATTCAAGGACGAATTTGTAACTTGCGGCGGAGTGTCGCTCAACTCGGTGAACTCCAAGACGTTGGAATCCAAAACCGTCCCGCATCTATATTTCACCGGCGAGGCTCTCGACATCGACGCAATCACCGGCGGATACAATTTGCAAGGCTGTTGGACAACGGGGTACGTGGTGGCGAAAGCGATTTGTTGAGGAATGATTTGTTGAGGAATGATTTATTGAGGAGAGATTTTAACCACGGAACACACGGAAAGCACGGAAAAGAATAATGCAAAAGTTATAAAAAACAAATTTTTTATAACACTGAAAACACGGAATCACATTTCGAAAGTTTAACGCAAATAAAATCCGTGTTTTCTGTATCGAAAAAATACTTGTATTTTTTTGTTTTGTTATAAAACAAATTCCGTGTAATCAGTGCTTTCCGTGGTTAAAAACTAAAAAATAAAAAACAAAAATATTATGGCAAGAAAAGAGTACAGAGAAGAAAATCAGCGTTTTATGGATGAAATTTCCAAGACGGATGGCGTTTTGGAATTGGGCAACGGCGTGTATTACAAAGTGTTGGCGACGGGCAATGGCAAAACTCCGTCGTTTTTCAATAGCGTTGTTACCTGTAATTATCGTGGCAAACGTGCCGACGGCTATGTTTTCGACGATAGTTTTAAGCGCGGCGTGCCGGAGGCTTTCCGCATCAACGAGGTAATTCCGGGATTTGGCGCGGCATTGTTGAAGATGCACGTTGGCGACCGTTGGGAAGTGTATATTCCTTACACTCAGGGATATGGCACACGCGCAATGGGTCCAATTCCTGGATTTTCGACACTGATTTTTGAGATAGAACTTTGTTCCGCAGAATAATTATTATTATAAAAAAATGAAATACGATATGGCACAAGTGCTTGATTTTCTGAGAGAAATCAAGCAAAACAACAATACAGAATGGTTTCACGCGCACAAGGCGGATTACGAGCGGGCGCGTAATACTTTCAAGGATTTGAGTCAAGAAATCTTGACAAAAATGCAGGCAATCGACCCGCTGTTGCGCGGATTGCAGTTGAAGGATTGCATTTTTAGGTTCAACCGCGACACAAGGTTTTCAGCCGACAAAGCACCTTACAAACGTCATTTTGGAGTTTACCTCGTGCCGGGCGGCAAGAAGGTGGTCGGCGCGGGCTATTATCTTCATATTCAACCGTTTGACAATGACGACGAAATGTTTGGACAGAGCCTTGTGGATGCCGGCATCTATATGCCCCCGTCCAAAGCCGCCAAAATCATCCGCGAAGAAATTTACTACGGCGGCGGCAAACAGTTGGAGGATTTTCTCGCGCAAAAGGCTGTAAAAGAGACTTATACGCTCGACAGTGCCGACCCATTGAAGGTGTTGCCAAAAAATCTCAAAGATTCGCCCTACGACCACCTCATCCGTATGCGCAATTGGGATATGAGCCGCAACCTCTCCGACGATGAAGTTTTGGCGGACGATTTTGTAGAGCGCGTCGTAGATATGTTCGCCTTGGCAAAGCCTTGGAACGACTTTTTCAACACGGTATTGGACGGCGCAAATTTTGAGTCGATATTCTGATTCAAAAAGTGAAATTCTGCGTTTTTGTTAAGCAACAAAATAATCGATGTTTGAAAAAAATATGTAACTTTGCAGAAATTTTACAAAACAAAAGGAGGTCAATAATGCCGCTAACAATTCCCGATAAGCTTCCGGCAATTGAGTTGCTGAAGAAGGAGAATATTTTCGTGATTGACAATTCGAGGGCTAATGCACAGGATATTAGGCCATTGAAGATTGCCATCCTGAATCTCATGCCCATAAAGGAAACCACGGAAACCGATCTGCTGCGCCTCCTGAGCAATTCGCCGCTGCAAATCAACATTGATTTCATTAAACTTCGCAGCCATGTCTCTAAGAATACACCCATCGAGCACATGCAGCAGTTTTACTTGTATTTTGACATGGTGAAACGGCATAAGTATGACGGATTGATTGTGACAGGTGCGCCCGTGGAACAATATGAATATGAGAGTGTTACATATTGGAACGAACTCACCGAAGTTTTTGACTGGGCGCGTACAAATGTGACTGCAAAGATGTTTATATGCTGGGGCGCGTGTGCGGCTCTGTATCATTATTATGGGATTCCAAAGCATGACACTGACGAGAAAGTGTTTGGCGTTTTTAAACATCATGTCCTCGAACCATTGAACCCGATTTTCAGGGGATTCGACGATGTTTTCTATGTGCCACATTCTCGCCATACGGAGATTTGGGCAAGCGATGTTGATAAAGTTCCTGAAATTAAGGTACTTGCATCCAGCAACGATGCGGGACTTTATATGATGATGGCAGATGGTGGACGTGAGCTTTTCTTAACGGGTCATGCAGAATATAATGCACGCACGCTTGACACGGAGTATCGTCGAGACCTTCAGAAGGGGCTTCATATCGACATACCTAAGAATTATTATCCATACGACGACCCAGATCTCGACCCGTTGGTACGTTGGCGGTCAACGGCTAACTTGATGTTTTCCAATTGGTTGAACTATTTCGTATATCAGGAGACTCCTTATAACATTGAGGACATTAAATAGCCTGATATTCCAAGTCCAAACAGCGCAAAATCGTATTTTACAGGATCCTCGGCGTCAAATTCACGCAGTGCCGCTGTGATTTCCTCGACGGTTTTCCAATCGTTTTGCTTGCGGGAGATGAGACCGAGGGCGCGTCCTGTGCGTGCGGTGTGAGTGTCGAGCGGCAACATAAGTGCGGATGTTGGAATGTCCCAAATGCCAAAATGTACGCCGCGCTTGTCGTTGCGACACATCCACATCAGGTACATATTGAGGCGTTTGCCCGCTGCGCCTTTTTGGACGTCGGCGATGTGCTTGGTGGTGCGGAGAGGATAATTACATTCAAAAAAAATCTTGCGGAAGTCGATGAGCGTTTCACGGATGTTTCCATGCTTGCGGAATGCGGATTCAAAGACGTTTTTCAGTCCGCCGTGATTGCGGTAGATATTTTGAAGACTCGCCACACTGTATTGAAAATCAGCGTTTTGAAATGTTCTGTGGACAAATGGCGGCATGTCGGCAGCTATGTCGGCATCGAACTTCATCACAAAATCATACGGACGGTTGCCCATTATGTCCATCATTTTGTGGGCATTGTTGACAATCATTTTGCGGTTGCCCCATGCAATCGTCGCTGCCAAAAAACCCGAAATCTCTATGTCCTCACGCGCTGTGAATGTGTGCGGAATCTGTATCGGGTCGCTCTTGATGAACTCTGGCGTATTATATTGACGGTACTTCTCGTCAAGAAGGTCTTTTATTAATTCAGAATCCATAATTTAAAGTTTAAATTTTAAAGTTTAAAGTTGGGTATCCGCCGGATGGCAATTATGCATTGTCAATCACTCCATCCTTGATTTTGATGATTCTGTCGCTCATTTCGGCGAAGTGTTCGTCGTGGGTAACGATTACAAATGTGTGCTTGAATTTGTCGCGGAGGTCAAAGAGCAGGCTGTGCAATTCGTCACGGTTTTTGGAATCGAGATTGCCCGATGGTTCGTCCGCAAAAATCACTGACGGACTGTTGATTAGCGCACGTGCAATGGCTACACGTTGTTGTTCGCCGCCCGAAAGTTCCGACGGTTTGTGCGTGAATCTTTGTGCGAGGTTGAGGTACGTCAGGAGTTCCTTGGCGCGGGCCTCGGCTTCGGCTTTTGGCGTTCCGGCGATGAGGGCAGGGATGCAGACATTCTCCACTGCGTCAAATTCTGGCAAGAGGTGGTGAAATTGGAATACAAATCCAATTTTCTTGTTGCGGAAGTTCGCCAACTTGTTGCCTGTCAATTTGTTGGCATCGATGCCGTCTATGATGACCTCGCCCGTGTCGGCTTTGAGGAGCGTGCCGGCTATCTGCAAAAGGGTGGTCTTGCCCGCGCCGCTTGCACCAACAATGGAGACAACCTCCGAATCGTTGATGTCGAGGTTGATGCCTTTCAGCACTTGAAGGTTGCCGAAGGATTTTGTTATGTTTTTGAGTTGTATCACCTTGAATAAATAATTGAAATAATTGAAGTGATTGAAGTAATTGAACCCAATCAAATTCTTTGCAAAAATATATAAAGTGTGTCATTTGCGCAAATGTTTTTGGGTTTTGAAAAAAACGTAGGCTTAAAATTGATGATTGTTGCAATATTTCACTTTTTTACAAAATAAAATGCTTATCTTTGCACCTGTTTTCTAAAAAACGTAAAGGAGAAATATGCGCGTTACACATACAGAATTGTTGGAGCAGATACGCAACCACGGTAAATTGACTACGAGACAGCAGGTTAGCCTGACTGCCAAGTTGTCTATGCCGGCTATTTTGGCGCAGATTTCCTTTATCCTGATGCAGTACATCGACGCTTCAATGGTTGGACATTTAGGCGCGGAATGTTCGGCAGCGGTTGGGCTTGTAAGCAGCACTACGTGGCTGTTTTTCGGCTTGACGGAGAGCCTTGTGTCGGGTTTTGCCGTGATGGTGGCTCACCGTATCGGCGCACGCGACAACAAGGGCGCACGTAATGTGCTTCGTCAGTCGCTCACGGTTTGCCTGTTATGGGCAGTGTTTTTGGCGGGAGTCGGGATGGCGATTAGTCCTTTCCTTCCTCATTGGCTCAATGGCGGCGAAGACATTGTGCCGTTGTCGTCGTCGTATTTTCTGATTTTTGCGGCTGGGCTGCCATTCTATCAACTCGATTATTTGGCGGCGAGTATGCTCCGAAGCAGTGGCAATGTCAAAGTGCCGAGCGTCCTGAATGTCATAATGTGCATATTGGACGTGATTTTCAATTATTTCCTTATCAACTCCCCCCACGAAATCACATTGTTTGGCACAAAATATTTGGTGCATTGTGCCGGGCTTGGCGTTACGGGTGCGGCTTTGGGATCGTTGTTGGCTGTATTTGTAACCTCGATTGTGATGGCGTGGTACTTGTTTTTCCGGTCGAGAGATTTGCGCATCTGTGATGAGCGTGGATCGTACAAACCTGAGCGTGATAATATGCGTCGCGCCCTCAAAATCGCCATTCCAATAGGCGGCGAGCGGTCCATTATGAGCATCGCTTACACTACAATCATCGCCATCGTGGCGCCCCTTGGCAATGTGAGCCTATCAGCCGATACATTGGCGGTGACTATAGAAGGACTTTGTTATATGCCCGGTTATGGCATCGCCGACGCCGCGACAACTCTTGTCGGGCAGTGCGTGGGCGCGGGACGCAGAAGGCTTGCGCGGAGTTTTGGCAGGATTACGGTGATTACAGGTATGATTGTGCTTACTGTAATGGCTATCATAATGTATCTGACTGCGCGTGTTGCAATGTCGCTAATGACTCCCGTGGACGAAATTATCGACCTCGGCGCCACGATACTCAGGATAGAGGCGTTTGCAGAGCCGTTTTTTGGTGCGGCGATTGTTTGTTATGGAGTTTTCGTGGGAGCGGGCAGCAGCGTTGCTCCAATCGCCATCAATGTTTCGTCGATGTGGCTCATCAGGATTCCGTTCTCGTTCTTTATAGTCGGTTCAATGGGATTAACAGGCGTTTGGATTGTAATGGCAAGCGAACTCGCAGCACGTGGCGTCATTCATTTAATCTACTTGCGTTCAGGACGTTGGCTCAATACCCAAGCAATGCGTGAGGCAATCGCCAAGAATAGAAAGCTTTAATAATCCGTAACTTCCTCGTATGTGTCGTTTTCGGTAAGCATATATGCTTTCCCGGGGCGTTTATGGAGCATTGGGAGAATTTCTGGATGCTGGAAGGCGATTGTATAGAGGTCGCTGTCGAGGTTTGCATAGAAGTCGAGTGGAAGGTTATCTGACGTTCCACGGACAAATTCCGATTCATATTCAAGAAAATACCATCCTGTAAAGTCGCCTTCGGGGTCTGCGCGGTACATGTATGCAACTTTGTTGTTGTAGTCCAAAACTCCCGACGAAACCCTGCATCCAATCCTGTCATCATCCCAGTCTGGCAGTGCGTCACGTTTGGCGGCTTCATAATCCTCCATTGCCTGTGTGTCCATCGTACATTCGTATGGATAGAAATCATCCAAAGTTTCAAAATATTCGTTTCCACGGGCGAGGTTGGCGCGTTGCCAGGCGAGACCTTTGATGTCGAATGACGGTTCAAGATAATGATTATCAACGAGTTCCGATTCAAATAACGGCACAACCATCATAAAATTGACTTCCTTGCCGTTGCCGATTATTTTGTTGGCAACATGGCAAAGCGTGACGCTGTTGAGATATGAGGAATAATGGAATGGCTTGTCAAAAACTTTCAGGTAATTTTCAGAGACTGGTCGGTCGTTGTCTAAAGCATCGGTGACTATGGATGTGAGAAGTTCTACAATCCATGTCTCGTGGGGATCAGTCGAGGCAAAATCCCAATTGAAAGGCACTCTGATGGCAAGTTCATAATACTTTTGTTGACCAAAGTGTTTCATATTGTAATTGCTAAAGCCTTGGGTTACAAGCACGTCATTGTCAACAAGCAGAAACTCCACCTGTTTTTCCTCCATGGCAAACTGTGGCAGCGCGGCTATCTTGCGTCCAAACACTTCGCCTATGAAACTCCTGATGCCAAGGCTTTTGACTCCAATATTTTCGTTTCCCTTTGATACGAACAATCCCATTTCTATCTTTTTGTTTACTTCACGATGGCGAGCAATTGCTGTTTGAGGCTGTCGAGGTCTGTGACGACAGGGTATTGCGGGAAGTCTGCCTTCACATTCTCTGGCGGACAGAACAAGATGCCTTTGTCTGCCTCGGCTATCATAGTCACGTCATTGTAACTGTCGCCGAAAGCTACAACATTATACATCAGCGACTTGAACGCCTGGACAGTCTTCCTTTTTGGGTCGCTCTGGCGCAAGTGGTAGTTGACAATTCGACCTGATGCGTCGGTTTCGAGGTTGTGACACAAGAGAAATGGATTTTCGAGTTTGTCCATCAATGGTTGTGCAAACTCCACGAATGTGTCGCTCACAATGGCAAATCTCGTTGCCTGACGGATTTCCCGTATGAACTCCAAAGCACCCGGTAATGGTTCAAGAGTGTTGATAACATCTTGAATATCATGTAGTTTAAGATTGTGCTTGTCAAGAATTTCGAGACGGTATTTCATCAACTGGTCATAATCCTTGATGTCACGTGTAGTAAGTTTCAGTTCTTCAATTCCGGTCTTCAGGGCTACATTCACCCAAATCTCCGGCACAAATACGCCTTCCAAGTCGGCACAGACTATCCACATTTTGTTTTGTCGTTTTTTGATTATTAATTTTCGGGTGCAAAGGTACTAAACTTTCTCGAATTTGTCGTGTTGTGGCTTTATTTTTTTAGGTTATTTATGCTCAAAAAAAGACCGCCGCAAGAAAATGCGACGGTCTTTTTATTAACCGTGGGAAAAAATTGGATTAAAGCGGATAGCCTCCAAAATCATAAAGTACCGTGGAGAGGTAACGCTCGCCGGTGTCGGGAAGCAAGGCTACAATGGTCTTGCCCTTGAACTCGGGACGCTTGGCAATGACTGTGGCAGCGAATGCCGATGCACCCGACGAAATGCCTACCAACAGACCTTCCTCCTGCGCGAGACGGCGACCTGCGAGGATGGCTGCATCGTTTTCAACAGTAATCACTTCGTCAACAACATCGCCGTTGTAGGTCTTGGGAACGAAATTGGCGCCTATGCCCTGAATCTTGTGCGGGCCTGCCTTGCCAGTGGTGAGAAGTGGCGATGTAGCAGGTTCTACGGCAAAAATCTTGATGTTGGGATTCTTCTCTTTCAGGTACTTGCCAACGCCCGAAACCGTGCCGCCCGTGCCAACGCCAGCAATGAAAGCGTCAATCTTGCCGTCGGTATCGCGCCAAATCTCCTGCGCTGTAGTTGCGAAATGGATGGCGGGATTGGCGGGATTCTCAAACTGTTGGAGAATGATTGAGCCAGGTATCTGTGCGTTGAGTTCGTTAGCACGATCCACTGCGCCCTTCATGCCGCTTGCGCCAGGCGTGAGTTCTATCTGTGCGCCGTAAGCCTTCAAGAGGTTGCGACGCTCCACGCTCATCGAGTCGGGCATAGTGAGAATCACCTTATAACCCTTCACGGCTGCCACGAAAGCCAAGCCAACGCCAGTGTTGCCAGAGGTAGGCTCAATGATGGTTGCACCGGGTTTGAGTTTGCCGTTTTGTTCGGCATCGTTGATCATCGCGAGGGCTACGCGGTCTTTCACGCTGCCTGCGGGGTTGAAATATTCGAGTTTTGCAACGATTGTGGCATCAGCTGCGCCGTTAATCGCTGAAAACTTGTTGAGTTGGAGCAACGGGGTGTTGCCTACAAGATCCGTTAGTTTCTGTGCTATTTTCATATTATTATGCAATTATTATATGATTTGTTTCTTGATTGCGTTTGATGCAAAATTAGGGTTGAACCTCCAATTATGCAACCAATTGGCGGTGTACGATTAAACCCTGAATAGTGAAATATTTCACTTTCGCGACATTACGAACAATGACGCACTTTCTGTATATACTCGCCGAGGACGGTCTCAAATTTCACTCCGTACCAGTGCACTGGTTTTTCTATGGTTTCTTTGATGGCGGCGAGAGTGAAATCTGCGGCGATTTTGGCGGATTCTTGGGTTGAAAGTCCATTAATCAACGCGCCAGTAAAAGCCGACGCGAAAATATCACCCGTGCCAGAAACATTCTTTTCCAACTTGATGTGCGGATAGTGATACTCATTGCCGTCTGAATAAACTCCAACCCCGGTCTCCCCCTCGCGGAAGCCCACTCCGGTAATTACAATGGTTTTGCCGTCGCCAATGATAGAGGTCAATCCTTCCACAATCCTACGGATATATTTCGGGTCGTAATTTGTACGATATTCAATGCTGGTGAGCATACAAGCCTCTGTTACATTGGGAATTATGATGTCTGCCATTGTGATGAGTTTTTTCATTGCAGAAAGGAATTGGTCGTCCAATCCTTTATAAAAAACTCCATTGTCGCCCATTGCGGGGTCAATTATAATATGTGCGTCGTGTTTGCGCAATGGACTGTTTATGATGTCCATTACCAACTCTACCTGCCGCGCCGTGCCGAGATAGCCGGTATAAAAGGCGTCAAAATTGATACCCTCCGAAATCCAATGTTTTACGATGGCGGGGATGTCGTCGGTGAGGTCGTGGAAGGTATAGCCCTTGAAACCTCCCGTATGGCTCGACAGCACCGCAGAAGGCAGGATGCAAGTCTCGTTGCCACTCGCCGAAAGTATTGGCAATGCCACTGTCAGTGAACACTGACCTACGCAGGATATGTCCTGGATAGTTAAGATGCGTTTGTATGAAGACATATTTTTATAATGAAATTTGGCGCAAAGTTACGCACATATTTTATATAAAATGCAATAATTCTACAATTTTATTTTGTGAAATTTACAGTAATCCTTATTTTTGCCCAAAGTCGAATCTTAACAACGTGTTATAATGAAACATAAATCCATATTATTGATTTCCATTGTGTTGCTATTGAATTTGTTATCTGTTGACACATCAGCGCAAATGTATAATAAATTCATCCTCCTTAGGTCGAAGGAAAAAGTGAATTATACAGAGAGAGTGTGTGCGGACAAAGAGATAGAACCTTTCACTTGGACTTATGAATGTAATGATGTAGAGAAAACAGACTATGAGGAGTTCCATTTGCTGATAGATATGGACTTCTCGGTTGATGCCTATCCATATCGTAATAATCCTGATTTACAGGAAGATATTACCAATTTTGTATTAGACATGGATATGTACCGTGATTCTATTGTTAAAATTGTGTTGTGCAAGGTCGCAAACGAAAAGAGTGTTGATGGAATTTTTGATAAACTGAAAAAACTTGATGGTTATGATGTTTTCACCAATGAAGACACCGCATTGTACAATGTCGAAATCGGTAGATACCCCGAATGTAAAAAAGTTGTAGTGCATAAACCTATAAAAGTTTGGGTTTCAAATGGAATTCTTTATGCACAAGAAAACTATGGAAGAAGTTATGAAGAAGAAGTAAGCATTTGCGATGTTGAAACCGGCAAGAGAATAAAGCCATCCGATTTGTTTAAGTCGCTTAGGTATAAAAGTGAATATAATGACGACACAGTTTCTATTTGCGTCATACGTAATATCTCAAAGGATATAATTACATTTCATTCAGACAAAGACAGTTGGTCAATTAATTCGATTACTCGCAATAGTCCATTGCTTACGTCATACGCCATATCGTTGATGGATAGAGATAAAGGCTATTCTATTTCAACAATATTAAATGAATTTGGTGATTATGTTCAGGTTTTCAAAATGGAAAAAAAAGCCGAAATCGAAGACAGGACAATCTACATCCCACTTAATTTAAGCGGCTGTGAAAATACAGACAAAATTCGCAACAAGATGTTGGAAGTGATGTTTGGCAGCAGTAAAGGGGATATTGAGCCTTTGGTGTTGGAAGGTGTCAAGAGGTGGTTCCCTGAAAAAAATAAGAAAGGTTTTGAAATGCTTTATAGACAGGGTGAGGGATTCGTGTCATTTGGTTTTGAGAATAAGTCTTTGCGCCACAATCACGACAATTGTTTTATCGTGTTTGATAAAAAGACAGGCAATGAAATCAAAGTGGACGACCTAATCAAAGACAAGGAAGGCTTTATGAAATTCATTAATTCTCATAATTATTATATGGCTGGTTTTATATTGGATACTTTGAATATGGCAGGTAATTCTATCTTAGAAGACGGACAGGAAGAATTTCGTGGTTATTTGAAACATTCAGGAGGAAATTTCCATAAGTTTGATGGATTGAGCATGTTTCCTACCTCTTGGTGGTTTCCATTCAACAAAATTGGTAAAGCCATAATATTTGAATTTAACACGCCTTACGAACGTATCTTTTTGAATTATAGGGATATAATGGTTTTTATAGACCAAAAATATCATAAAACTATTGAAATGGCAGCTGTGTCTATAAGATAAAGCAATTAATTTTCAGGATTATTTGGCGTAGATTATTGAAAAAAATATTTGCTAAATTGAATAATATTGTTTACATTTGCGGCTACTCAAAAATGGAAACGGAAATATTTATTTACTTTTAGCAATTAATGATGGAATATTCTATCAAGGAAGTCTCGCAACTGACTGGCATCAAGGATTTTACCATCAGGATGTGGGAAAAA